>JAYWGL010000087.1:0-11610 GCA_043778275.1 Minisyncoccota bacterium | reverse complement strand
AACAAAATTAGTAAGTTAAAATAATTAGTATATGATATTCTTAGAAAACTTTTTTTATATTGTCTAGTTTTTATTCTGTTGATATAAGTTTATGTTTTGTGTATCATCTAAATAAGTAATATTTATCAAATTTTATTTAGTCAAGTTTTGAATTTGTTTTGACAAAAGAGTTTTAATTCGAGATTCTTAATCTATATGACTCAAAAGAATCACAGATACATAATCGCCGATCACATTCGTCCAATTTGCTTTATTATTGCCGACGGAGTTCTACCAAGTGGAAAAGGGCGAGGTTATATCCTCAGAAGACTTATGAGGCGTTTGCTAGCTTCTTCTATGGCACTCGGTATCGACATTAAGCAAGATCAATACTTTGTTGAATTAGTCAATAATATATCTGTCGTTTATGAAGGGGTGTACGATGAAGTGGAAGCTAATAAAGAGACTATTATTTCAATTCTACTACAAGAGTCAACGAAATACCAAAAAGCAATATCAACCGGTCAAAAAGAGTGGTCAAAAATTTTTAAAACAGCCCAAGCCAGCTAACCTATGAATCAAGCTGTCCAAAGAGCTAAATTAGATACTCAATTCGTTAAATCGTATAATGAACTTAACCCTAACCAAAAGCTAGCTGTGGACACTGTGGAAGGGCCAGTAATAGTTAACGCGGGACCAGGAAGTGGAAAAACCCAAATTTTAGCTCTTCGGATTGCTAATATTTTACGCAAGACAGATACTAATAGTCGTAATATTCTTTGTTTGACCTTTACTGATGGTGCGGCTAATAATATGAAAGAACGGTTATTTAAAATAATGGGTGGAGAATACGCCAGGCTAAATATTTTTACCTTTCATGCCTTTGCAACAGACATCATTGCCAAAAATCCCAGTAGTTTTTTTGGTGGCAATAGTTTTAGCCCATTAGATCCAATTAGTGGAAAACAGATATTCAAAGAAATATTTGATAATATTCAATATGGCAATCCCTTATTCGGACTATACCAAAGCGATCATATTTATCTAAAAGATACCCAAAGCCAAATCTCCTCGCTAAAAAAAGCTGGTATCTTACCCTCTCAATTTCAAGCCCAGCTTCTAGAATTAGGCAAGTTTTACGACCAAATTAATCCTCTGCTAAATTTTTTGACAGCGACTGTTTCAGCCAAAATGTTTGGATATATTCCAGATCTGATAAACAAAATTAACGATATAGATGTCCCAAATCTAATTGAAAGTCCAAGTTATCAATATAAGCGTCTGCTATTAGAAACACTTAGTCTAATCCTTGTTGAGGCTAACAGCCCAAAACCAAGTACCAAATTAATAACCGACTGGAAAGCCCGCTTTACCAAAAAACTAAACCCTAATCAAGTTGTACTTAGCGATAGTCTAATCCTACCAAAAAATCTAGCAGTGGCCCAAGTGTATCAAAACTATCAAGATAAATTGTGGGAATTAGGTTTTTTTGACTTTGAGGATATGCTTGTGGAGGTTTGCCGTGTCTTAGAGGATGAAAATCACTTCTGGCTTAAGAGTTTTTTGCAGGAGCAATTTCAATATATTTTGATTGACGAATTTCAAGATACTAACGGTATCCAGCTAAAGCTTGTCAATTATATTATAGATAGCTCAATCGAAAATCCTAATATTATGGTGGTAGGAGACCCTGACCAAGCTATATTCAAGTTTCAGGGAGCTGGGCTGACTAATCTAAGTCAGTTCAACCAAAAATACCCAAAGTCAAAAATAATTAATTTAATAGATAATTACAGATCTCACCAAATTATCTTGGATTTTGCTCACAGCCTAATAGAAAATTCTAATCAACGCCTCGGTAATACAGTCAAACTTACAAGTCAAATCTAACGCCAATTTTGATAAGCTGCTTCAGTTATCGGACCAAAGAAACTAGTATTACTTGAATGATTGAATAGACTTGCTTCTCGAAGACATTGCTGTAACCTTCTAACTCTCTCACTTCTTTCCCCACTTGGGTAAGACTGATTCTTAAAATACTTACATTCTCCACTTTCCAGCCATTGTTGATAAAGGCCGTTGGAATAGTTACCATAATAACCTGTAATTCCCCCACCCCAATTAAATAGCCCTTTATCTTTTAGGCATTGCTGTAACTGTTTAACCGTTTCACCGCTCTGACCTACGCTGTAATTTTTGCCAAGGGATTGGCTACAGTTATCGCCCCCAGTTGGAACTTGCTCTACTGAAATAGATTGGCGAGACTTCCACTGATCGTGAACCCCTTTTGTATAATTACCATAATAACCACTTAAACCTCCTGGGTAGTTGTATAACCCATCGCCTTTTAGACATTTTTGCAATTGGACAATTTCTAAGCCTTTAGTACCTATATCAAAAGATTTTTTCTTGACAGCGGTGCAGTCATTATCGAAGTCCAAGGCCGTGTTATTAGACTCAAAGCGCTCTCCAAGGTATTTACGATTACAATTAGTTAAATAAACCCCAATCCCGACACATAGCCTCATACCTGAGCAATCAAAACTAGAATCGCCAATACTCATTGGACACTGATCGCTAAGCCAACTAAAATGCAAATGAGCTGAATCACTAGATAATCTACAATTTCTAGAATCGTATGAGCCGCCGTCTGTAACCTTACCAAGGACATCTCCCATTCGCACATAGACATCCTCGCCTTGAGCTATTGGAACGCTATCTGCTCTAAGATGAAAATACCTGACAATATCTCCAGCACCAGTATCTAGTCTAAGTCGTGTCGAGCCATTGACAGTGCATCCTCGTGTTAGTATCCCATCACTAACCGCCAGAACATCCTTAGTCGAATTAGCTGGTGAATAAAAATCAAAACCAAAACCGACGCTATCTTGATGAACGCCGTAATCTTGATCAGTTGACCAGACCTCGGTGCTACGAAAAGGCATTTTGTAATCGGGGCTTTTTTGGGCTGAGTAAGTATTAAGACTCAGACTCCCTATCAAGAGAATCAAGACTAGTCCAAAACTAAAAATACTTAAAATACCTAAGTTAGAATTGCGAACAGAAAACATATACCAAGAAACTAAAATAAAATTTGGTTTTGCACAAGCCCAAAAATACTTCCCAAAAAAATACCCCACCGCTTTGCGGAGTCCCTTGAAAGGAGTCTATAAAATTAGATACAAAAAAACCTCTGATTAGAGAGGTCTTAATTTATTTAGTTTTTTACAATCTTTTTAAGATTATTTAGTTCTAGATGCTACAATAGTTTCTTGAACATTGCGAGGTACTGGGGCGTAATGTGAGAATTCCATAGAAGGAACTCCAGAACCTTTCGTGCTTCCACGCAAATCTTTAACATAGCCAAACAATTTTTCGAGAGGTACTTCAGATTTAACAATTACGCTTTTACCGCGCTCTTCTTGACCGATGACTTGACCGCGTCTTGAGTTAATAGAACCAATGACTTCTCCCATATATTCCTTCGGTGCAGTAACCACTAACTTCATAATTGGTTCTAAAAGAACTGGGGTAGCCGCAAGAATACCCTCTTTCATACCATTTCGACCAGCGATCTGGAATGCCATTTCGGATGAATCTACGTCGTGGTAAGATCCGTCAAATAATTCTACACAGACATCAATAACTGGGTAACCAGCCAAGGCTCCGTTTTGCATAACTTCTTCACATCCTTTTTGAATAGCTGGAATGAATTCCTTGGGAATAGCTCCTCCGACAATCTTATTAACGAACTTAAATCCCTCTCCACGCTCTAGTGGAATAACTCGCAACCAACAGTCTCCGAACTGACCTCGACCTCCAGATTGGCGAACGTGCTTTCCTTGGATTTCGATTTGTTTGGTAATAGCTTCTTTGTAAGCTACTTGTGGGGCTCCAACATTAGTCTCAACACCGTATTCACGCTTCATACGATCTACGATAATTTCAAGGTGTAGCTCTCCCATACCTGACATAATTACTTGCCCAGTCTCTTCATTAGTCTCAACCTTGAGAGATGGATCTTCAGCAACTAATTTACCAAGGGCGATACCCAACTTATCTCGATCATTCTTAGTTTTTGGCTCGACGGCAATTGAAATAACTGATTCTGGAATATTGATTGACTCTAGGATAGTTCTATCTGACTTAAGGCAAAGAGTATCTCCTGTTCGGACATCTTTTAGCCCGATAAAGGCACCAATTTCTCCTGCGAACACCTCATCAACATCAGTTCGGTTGTTTGAGTGCAAGAGTACAATACGTCCAGCTCGCTCTGTTTTACCAGTTCGTGGATTGAATAATTCATCACCCTTCTTTACAACTCCTGAGTAAACACGGAAGAATGTAAGAGACCCAAAGGAGTCGGTCGCAATCTTGAAGGCAAGAGCTCGCATTGGTTCTTCATCGCTAGCTACAACATCAAATTCTATTTCTGGAGTTTCGACTTTGTGACCCTTAGCTGGAGCGATGTCAATTGGAGATGGAAGATACTCACATACGGCATCTAGAAGTGGTTGGACTCCTTTGTTCTTAAGAGCTGTTCCTGTGAAAATAGGGTGGAGTTTACAAGCGATAGTTCCCGCTCGGATAGCCGCCTTAAGTTCTATATTGGTAATCTCCTCTTCGTTTAAGAATTTCTCCATTAGGACATCATCTGTCTCGGATACTTTTTCGATTAGCATTGCTCTGTACTTATTAGCGATTTCGACCATATCTTCTGGGATAGGTTCATCACGAATGTCTTTTCCAAGATCATCATAGTAGACAATTGCTCGCATTGTCATAAGATCAACTAGTCCTCGGAACTGATCTTCAACACCAATAGGCAATTGCATAATTACACCATGATCTGTTAATTGATCCTTGATTGAGTCAATATCATAGAAGAAGTTTGCCCCTGTTCGATCTAACTTGTTAATAAAACAGATTCTAGGCACATTGTATTTTTCGGCTTGCATCCATACGGTCTTGGATTGGGCTTCAACCCCTGCTACAGCGTCGAATACGGTAATAGCTCCGTCAAGTACACGAAGGGATCGCTCTACTTCAATAGTAAAGTCAACGTGTCCAGGAGTGTCGATAATGTTAAATCGAGTCTTAAGATCCTTATCTCCTTCGCCGTAAGTTCCAACTGGGGCGTCCCAATAACAGACGGTCGCGGCTGAAGTAATTGTGATACCTCGTTCTTTCTCTTGTTCCATCCAATCCATAGTGGCACCTCCATCGTGAACTTCACCAATTTTGTGGGTTACACCTGTGTAGAGAAGAATACGTTCTGAAGTTGTTGTTTTACCAGCGTCAATATGGGCAATAATTCCGAAATTACGGACTTTGTAAATGGGGTTGGATCGTGTCATATATTAGTTTTTGATTGAGTTTTAACTCGTTTAGAGTAATAAAATTGAAATGCCAGGATTTGTCAACGGATTGAGGTTTGACCACTTGAAAAATATTGTTCTTACTTATAATTAATTATGCCCTATCCCGATGGAAAAAAATTTGAAGTATTACAAGCCCCTGCAATTCCAGTTAAAAAAGTAGTAAAATTTATACAGAATACAGAGGATAGAAATGGTCGAATGTTACATTTAATGGCTCAAGAAGACGGTAATCAATGTGGTGTATGTGCATTGTTTAATGTACTTAAATTAGCGGGTATTGAAACTGATTATATAGATACAAATGTAGAACCAACAGTTTTTATGAATAGAATCCGTGAGAATCTAGGAATTGATCAAAAGGCTTGGTTGTCAACATCAAATTTGCTTACTGTTTTAAATGAGATTTTTCTAAACGACGACGAAACAACTATCGGACATGGATTTAATGCTCCAGGTGGAGTTAGCGATGAAGGCAAAAGAAACTTACAAAGAGAAATTCAAGTGAATATAAATTTCCATGACTGTTTTATCGTTAATTCAGGTCGACATTATACTGCAATAGCTAAAGAAAATGATCGATTTATTAAATTTGATAGTTTGACTCAAAAACTAGATATTTTATCACCTGCTCAATTTGAAAATTTCTTACAAGGTTCTATACAATATTTTGCAATTAAAAAACCAGCTAAGAAAAAGTTTCAGATTCAATTTAGGGATTAAAGTTTAAGTTGATCAACCCCCAAATTGACAAATATTAGCAAGTTAGGTTTAATTTTGCTAATTTAACTTATACTGCCATTTCGGCTGTTTTATCATATTCCTAATCAAATTTATATTTAAAATATGGCTAATTATTACTCCCTCCTTGGCGTTGACAAAAATTCTACAGCCGACGAAATCAAAAAAGCTTACCGTAAGCTAGCCCACGAGCATCACCCTGACAAGAATCACGGGGACAAAGCCTCAGAAGCCAAATTCAAAGAAATTAATGCTGCCTATGAAGTCCTAGGTAACACCCAAAAAAGGGCTCAATATGATCAATTCGGTACCAGTGGCGGCAGTCCTTTTGGCGGATCTGCTGGAGGTAATGGCGGTGGTTTTCAGGACTTTGGTCAAGGAAATTTTAACTTTGGGAATATGGATTTTGGAGGTGTGGAAGAGATGTTTGAGACATTCTTTGGCGGGAATCCATTTGGTGGTGGAGCTGGTGGACAGAGCACTAACCGCAGTCGCAAAAAAGGTGTAGATCTAGAAGTTGAACTTAATGTAACCCTGCAAGAAGCAGCTAAAGGTGTTTCCAAAGTATTCAAACACAAACACAAAGTCAATTGTAGCGCCTGTAAAGGCAAAGGTTACGAAGTAGGATCTAGTCGTAAGCAATGTCCAACCTGCCACGGACGAAAAACTGTTTATCAACGGGTGCAAACCATCTTTGGAACCGTTCAACAAGAAATAGTCTGTCCAACTTGTACTGGAAATGGCGAGATTTTTGATAAGATGTGCCAGGTGTGTCACGGCAAAGGATTCGAGGAAGCTGTTGAGGAAATCAATCTTGATATCCCTGTCGGTATCAGCTCAGGACAACGACTAAAAGTCCCTAATAAGGGTGAGGCTGGCTATCAAGGAAGCGATCCAGGAGACCTCTACGTCTTAATCAATGTCAAGGAGGACAAGAAACTCAAGCGTGAAGGTATGGATATCTATTCAAGTGTTGATATCAATTATATCGATCTGCTACTTGGAACTAACGCCAAAATTGAAACTGTCTGGGGAGTAGTTGAAATCAAGATCCCTGCCCTAACCGATCCAAGCAAAGAGCTAAGGCTTCGAGATCACGGAATGCCAAAACTCTCTAACCCCAATGTCAAAGGAGACCATCATCTCAAAATAAAAATCCAGATGCCGACCTCTTTGTCTAAGACCCAAAAAGAGCTCCTAGAAACTGTCCGCCAAGAAAATAAATAAAATAAAAAATTGAATAAAAAAATATGATTGAGCAAGTAATTCGTTTTATAACTTTTGGAATTGTAGGTGTCATCAATTCTGTTATCGATGTTATTATCTATAAACTCTTAATTGATCGGCTAAGTCAATATCCTCGCCTAGTAACTAGACTAACTTCTGTTACCCCAATCGTAAAGACTCAATATACTTTAGCTCACACTATTTCGTTTTTGGTTACTACGGCTTTTGTAAGCTTTCCACTTAACCGATTTTTAACTTATCGAGATGTTGTGGGTCTAGATATATGGCAACCTGTTAAGTTTTTTGCTGTTTCGCTTTTTACTTGGATTATTACTACTATAGTTCTTAATTGGTTAATTAGTAACCCTACCATAACCAAGATTATTAATACAATTGGCTATATCGAATCAAGTCGCACTCGTAAAACTAGCCAAATCATCCAGCATTGGGCTCTGATTGCCAAAATTCTTCTGATTCTAGTCAGTATGATTAGTAATTTTGTTGGTTATAGTTTAATTTTTGGGACTTTTAGAATTTGACCAAATAATATTAACCCTTTAGCCTAATTAGTAATTAAGAATTTATGTCTGTATATAGCCAACAAGCCTCCAATGTCCGTAAAACTTGGTTTTTGATGATTTTTTTCGTTAGTATTATTAGTGGGTTATTCTACTTAATGGCAACAGTTTTCAAGCAACCTAACCTTGTCTTTGTCGGGCTGGCAATCTCTCTTGGTCAATCCTTTATTGGATACTTCTGGGGTGGGAGCATTGCGATCTCTATGGCAGGAGGTCAAGAAATTACCCAAGAAACCAACCCTAATATCTATAATATGGTTGAGAATCTCAGTCGAACTGGAGGAATCCCAATCCCTAGAATCTATATTTCACCTGATCCATCTGCCAATGCCTTTGCCTGTGGACGCGACCCAAAACACGCAAATATCTGTCTCAATCAAGGACTGATTAATCTTCTTGATAAAAATCAGCTTGAAGGAGTTATAGCCCACGAATTATCCCATATTAAAAATCGTGATACCCTAATTATGACTATGGTCTCAATCCTCTCGGGTATAATTACCTTCGTAGTCGACTTTGGTTTTCGCTCGATGATGTGGGGTTCTGGTGATGATAATGATAATCGATCCCCTCTAGTTTTTGTCTTTTATATTGTACTTAGTATCTTAGCTCCGCTTGCATCTTCCTTGATTGCCATGTCGGTCTCACGGGAAAGAGAGTTCCTAGCCGATGCAACGGCTGTTACAATGACACGATACCCAGAAGGCTTAATCACCGCCCTTGAAAAACTGTATATATCCCCAACTCCTTCCGACCATTATTCCACTTCTACAAATCACTTCTACATCGCCCCGCCTAAGCAATCCTTTGGGGAGAATATTCAAGGTTGGTTTAGCACACACCCAAAGATAGAGGAAAGGGTTGAAGCTTTACGAAAAATGTAAAATTGTTTAGGATTATTTATATAACTTTTTTATACTAGTTACGATTTATAACTCCGACAACTAATGATAATTTTTCTATGCTTTTTCACAAATTTGTAATAATAGGTGCTGGTAAAACTGGCTTAGATGTCTGCCAAAGACTCTCATCCCAAGGTCTCGATGTACTTTTAATCGAAGCCAACGATATTGGTGGTTCCTACCTTTTTTCTTACGACTATCCAAAAGAAATCTTAAGCAACGAAGCTAAGCAATATGTTCAAGTCAATCAAACATACCCTAATCTCAATCTTAACAAAGAGCAAACTATTGAATTCTTAAGTCAACGAGTCAAAAAACGAGTATCTTATCGATATCGCAAGCTAAAAGCTATCCTTCAAAAATACGAAAATCTAGAAATTATCTACGGACGAGCCAAATTTAATACCAAAAATATCTTAACCATAGCCCAAAAAGATGGTCACGAAGTTAATGTCGCCTTTGAACACTGTCTTGTATGTACTGGTAAAAGTGAAATGAGCCTTCCTAATTTTAAGGGTATAGAGGATGTTGATATATTACATCAGCACAATAGTTTTTTTGGGGAAGTTATCCCAGAATCCCTAGCTATCCTTGGTGTAAGCAAGCAAAACTTAGAAATAGCAGAAATCTTTACTAATCTTGGATCGACTGTAACGATATTCGACCCAGGTGCTCCCGAGCAAATCCTCCCTAATCAAGATACAACAGGAATTAATTATATCCTTCAAAACCTGCTACGAAAAGGAATAGAGTTTTATTTCAACCTTGGAATCCGCAAGATTACTAATCTCCCGCTAGAAACCCAAGAGCTAGACACGGAAGATCCAACAGCTCAAAAAATCCAAAAAATCCAAATTGAGGACGATGAAGAGAATAAATATGAATTCACCCATCTCTACACAGAGGTAGTCGAGAGCTATAATGAAAGTCTTGGGCTAGAGTCAGTTGGGGTAAAGTTCAGTGATAAAGGAATCTACTGTACCAGTACAGGACAAACCACCCAAAAGAATATCTGGACTTTTGGTTCGGCTAGTAATAGCTTCCGTAAAGTCAGTATGGATCAACAACTCCACAACTTCGTTGAAAAATACAAGTCAAACAGTCAATTAGAGGCTAATCTTTCCCGCTCGCTCGTAATGCTCAACCCTGTCAACAACCAAAATGCTACCGAAATTATTGACTTTAGCTTTGAGTATGAGCGTATTAATCTTAATCGCCCAGTCGTAACGGTAGGGCTGGCTTACAAAAAAGCTGTTGGTAAATATGGGCCAATTATCCGCTTCAATATTATATTTAATGACGACAAAGAAGGATTTGTGAAGGTGATTTATAACGAGCATAACAAGCAGATCTTAGGCTTTGTTGGGACTGGAGAAGTTTGCGATGAACTTTACACCACCTTCGTAAATTCCCTAATTAAGACAACAACTATCAAGGACTTCGAGAATCTAATTTTTAATCTTGGGTATAAGCGGTAGACCTTGACAAAATACCTCAAAGGCAACTAATATTAGAGTATTACTATGTCTTTTTATGTACGAAGCTATAATATTGAAAAGCTTTATTATTGGAGTAAAAATATCTACCAAGTCCATTTCAAAAAAGGAATACCTTGGCAGGTTGATAAAGAAGATCTATTAAGATTACCTCATAATTCTCTCGGTTATGAACTTGGTCAGTTTTTGGATAAGCACAATTTTCGAGTGGAACCAAAGCTTGAAAATCACGATGTATTTCACGTTTTAACTAATTGTGGAACATCTGTTGCAGATGAAATTGCCCTACAGTATTATCTTGCTGCTAATGGCAAAATGAGCCCTTACTTATTTATGGTTATCCTGACTGGAACAGTCTGTTATCCTGAGCAATGGGGTATATTTCTTCAATTCTTTTTTCGCGGGAGAGCTGCAGGGCAGTTCTATGACTTGAATTATGAAGAGTTATTAGACACACCAACTAATCTAATTCGGTCTAAGTATTCTATTGGTTAATTCAAGTGTCCACTACAACTTAAAAATAATATCCAAGGCTTTATCAAGTTCTTGGGGTGAGTATTCTCCTAATTTGGTTAAGACTCCTTTACTAATAATGTCTTTACAGATCCTACTAACCCCACCCTTAGCAGCTAATAATTGAACAAAAGTCTGATCATTGATTGATTTCTCTTCAATTTGGACAGAGAGGGACTGAAGTTGTCCGATAATTTTTTTTATAGAGATAACTACTGCTTTGTTATCTTGTGGTGTTAGGGTTATCGCTCGCATATTATTTTACTTTCTTATACTTATATAATAATCATAAATTACTAATATGTCAATAGTTATGTGATTTTAATAAGATTCTTAGATATACCCATACCCCTTGGGGTTGACAATTACAAAAAAAACTTCTATTCTTTGATTACCTAAAATAGGTATTTAAAAAAAGTATTTAAAAAACAATCATATTTCTATGACAGAAAATAATAAAAACAAGCAAGCAGTATATTTAATAAGTGGTATAGCCGCTTTGATAGTTATAATTTTTGGAGTCGGGTATCTTATGAACTCCACAAAAAATGATATGACTAATAGCTCTATGTCAAAATCTTCAATGACGGTAGAAGAAAAAATGAAAAAAGATAGTGAGACAGTTTCAGTTGGAGGGGCAATGATGTACAAGAATAAAGATATAGTCTCTAATGTCGTCAATGCACCTAATCTAACCACTTTGGTTACTGCTGTTAAAGCTGCTGATCTAGTAACTACACTTCAATCCGCTGGGCCATTTACAGTCTTTGGACCTGATAATGATGCCTTTGGTAAA
>JAYWGL010000086.1:0-11697 GCA_043778275.1 Minisyncoccota bacterium | reverse complement strand
ATATAATTTATACTACCACATTTAGGACATTTTATTGTTGTATTCTCTGACATGTAGAAACTTAAACGGTTCTATAAGTTTTAAGCAATGCCAAAAATAGTAATTAAAATGTTGTTATTACTCATAACATACTATCTTTTAATCAGGGATGTCAAGGGTTTTGGTCTTGTTTTTTTTCTTCTTCATTGAGCCTTCTAAAAGCCCAGATTGCTTCTACAGATTTCTCTTTGGCTTTTGCTTGGAATTCTGGAGTGTCGGTTGCCTTCTTGAGGATGAACTCTTTTCGGAGTCCGTAGAGATCTATAATTTTTTTGAATAGGAGTAAATTGGCTTGGTGAGCTGTTTTGTATTGAGGGGGAGTAGGAAGCTCTCTTAATCGATTAGAGATGTCTTGATACTTCTTGATAACAGCGTCGAATTGTTCTGGTTTTGTAAGTGTATATACTTGGCTAATTGGGGTGATTGCATCTTGAGTGATAAAATCTTGGGTGATAACTAGCCGTTCTTGACGATATTTTAGAATATCGATTGCGTTATTTTGACCTGCGACAAATTTTTGTTCTTCTAGCTGACTGATTAGGTTAATTTTTCGACTCAGTTGATATAACTCAGGGAAATCGTTGCCTTCTCGACTGGCATTTTCGACACTTTCACGCAATGAGTTGATCATTGAAAAATCTTGATTAAGAACAGTAAATTTGGGAATAATATCGAGGTCAAGCCCAGTCAAAGGTGAAAGATTACCTCGGAAAAGATCTCCGTCATTTCGCCCATCACAGATAAAAGGCGAGGTTTCAATGGGTTTATCACCTTTTTTTATACCTTGACATAGCGTGAAAGCTTTTTTGGGATTAGAGCCTGCAAAGTATTCTTGTTGATTAGTGAGATTGTCTTTATCGGGATCTGCTTTAGCACCGCTGATTAAGGAATTTTTTTGCTCGCTTGGGTCAAAGTTTCGATTTCTCCAGGCTTCTGGGTAGATATCTAGATCTTCAATACTATATTCTTTATAGTAGTCCTGTGTGTTAGTTAATTTATCAAGATTGGCTTGGAGATTTTTTAATTCTTGGTCTAAGACTTTTTGTTGGTCATTATTCCCAGTTAGTTGCCGTGGTATATTAAGAATACCAGATCTAAATATCGGATCACTAATAAAGGCAATGCTAAAAACTGTCCCAGCGACTATAAAGAAGGTTAATACCAGAATAATTATAAGTTTTTGAAGGTTGGTAAGTCCAGTTACAAAATTATTAAATTTTTCTTTTAGTGGGACTTTGTTTGTTTTGTTTTTTGTTTTTGGATTCATAATTTTAATTTAATTACCTAATATTAATTACCTAAATAGGTTACAGGAGTGATTTGGGTTAGGTTCACAAGTTTAGAGGGATCTTCGAATTGTAAAATATCACCACTATCAAACATTAGCTGCATACTTGCATAAGGGAATTCGGCGCTGTAATTAGACTCGTCGATTCTAAGGGTGTCTACCTCAATAGATTTGCCAACTTGATTGATTAACTTTACATTTGTGAGATTACTCTGAATGCCTGTAACTTTTAGTTTGAGATTTAGGTTAGTTCCCACAGTTATTGTAGTAGTGTTAAGTGAGGCATTTACAGATACGGGTAATGTAGCAGGGGTTGGAACTTTATTAATTACTATGCCGCCAATAGATTTACTATTGAGACTACCCGTGTTATCGCGAGCTGTAATAATTATACTGGCGGAATTTGCTCCACCAAGTAGGGCTGATAAATCACTAGTTAAAATATCGAGCGAGACATTTGACTCGCCACTGGCGTTATCATAAGTCTTAATTGGAACTCCGTTGGCAGTAACTTGGACTGAGACTATTTTTTTGGAACTGGCTCCAGCTTTGGCAGTTATATTAATACTACTATTGGTAGCTATGCTTTGCCCTGGTGTGAGAGACGATTCTATAACAGGTATTAGAGTTTTGTCGTTGACTTGATCTTGATCTGAGTTTTGGATTTCGCCGCATTTATTAGAATTTCTAGAACTCCAAGCCTCTAGTGGGGTTTTCCAATTAGCTTGTTCTGGGTACTCACTTATGAAGTCATAACAAGTTTTGGTTTCTATATTTTCGGGTAGAGTTTTACCTTCTACTGCGATTTTGCCATCAATTTTGTTGATCTTAAGACTTCTTGAGATGACGGCGGAGCGATTTTCTATCATTGTCTGCTTGCGTGGATCGTAGTCTGGCTTGGCAATTTTTGCCCCTGCGCTTTCTAGAATCTTTAGCTGATCTTCGGTCATCCATTCTTTGGTTGTCGAGTTTTCTCTAGGGAATCCACTAATTGGATCGATACCGACTTGTTTTAACCCTTCGGTGCTAAATGCTTTCACAGCCTTACCTTCATGGAGGAATTTTTGGATACCAATCCACATTGGGGCAGCTACATTGGCAGCTACTACATTTTGGTTAAGTGGCTGGTTATCAGTTCTCCCTGCCCATACAACGGTGGTGTAATAAGGTGATCCGCCAACCATCCAAGTATCGATATTAGAATCAGTAGTTCCAGTCTTGGCAGCTAGATTCCAACCAGGAATAGTAAAGACTTTTTCTAAGCCACGAAAAGCAGGGCGGTTTTGATCTGACATTATAAGAGCGATCTCTTTGGCTGCCTCTGGTTTGATTTTCTTATCTTCGGAAGGGTAGATTTTTTGACGATTCTCAGGCTTGTATAGCTCCTCCCCAAACTTATCTTTAATACTGACAAATGGAGTTGCTGTTCTTAGATTACCTTCTTGTAAGAGGGTGTTGATACCTGTAGCATGGTTAATTGGGATAACTTCACAACCTCCAATGAATGATCCAGCGTAACAGCGGTTACGATAATTTGCCGCCGCCCCACTCTCTGTTTCGTCGTAGCGTAGTCCTGTTGCTTCAGTAAAGTCAAAGAAGCTATCTAGCGACTTTCTAAGATTATAATTATTTACACCAGCTGCTAAAAATCCAGCTTTGACCGCAGGGATATTAAGCGAGTTAGAAAGCGCTGAATGGATTGTTACAGGTCCATTGTAGGTTTTACCATAATTATTAGGCTGGTAAATAGATTTTGGGTCGTTTGGATCGATTAAGAATTTTGTCTCGACATCACCAAGTACAGTTCCAGGATTAAAACCTTTCTCAAATAAGTTACTATATACATAAGGCTTGATACTTGAACCAGGCTGTTGAAGAGTTAATAAGATATTATTCTTACCTTGAATCGACTCATCATAGTAATCGAGAGACCCAACCATTGACATAATCTCACCAGTTGGACCATCGAGGATTACACTAGCAGCATTGTCCCCACCATTTTTAATGATTTGGGCTCGATTGGCTGTCATAACCTCGATGTTCTTTTTTTGGATTTCTGGGTCTAAGGTTGTGATAATTTTTAGACCGCGGCGGTTAAGATCTTTTTCTGATAATCCGATACTTTGGAGGAATTTGATAATTTCCTGATTAACATACTCACGAAAATGTGGGTACGGATCATCATTTTTGAAATCTACGAATTTAACTTCTACATCTTCCCATTTTTTGAACTCGTCTTGGGTTGGGATAAATAGTGGTTTACCATCTCCGCGAATACTGAATTTTTCATCACCTTTACCTGCCAAGATTGATAGGCAGCTATTTTTTCGGGCAACAAAATCTTTCCAGGCTTTTGAATCTGGTTTACCAATACTCCCTGTAAAGTAAGTAGGTTGCTGTGGAATAGCCGCTAAGAAGCAGGCTTTTGGAGGTGTAAGTAAGTAAGGGCTATTAGGGTCGCCTTGGTTTTCACGGGCATCAATATCATGCCCAAAATAAGCTCTTGAGGCTTGTTGAATACCGCTACTTGTACGGTTAAAGTCAACCCAGTTAAGATAAAGTTCAAGAATATCTGATTTGTTAATTTTTTGACCACCTGTTTTTACTCCTTCATTATAGAGTTTTATCGCAGTAAATAATTCACGGATCTTACGATCAACATCATCTTTTGAATCCTTCTGAACATTTTTTACTAATTGCTGAGCGAGTCCAGAAGCCCCTCGACAGTTATTAACTAGAGATTGAATACACTCTAGCACAGCTTTGGCAATACTTGTGTATGGGATACCGTCAGGGTTGTAGTAGAAGTTCTCATCTTCAAGCCCGATCATAGCCAGTTGCATCACTTCTGGAATTTTATCTATAGTAATATATTCACGCTTACTATCGGTTTTACCCCGTCCAAAGAACTCATAAATTTTGGTTTTTCCATCCCTAGCATAGACAACACTACTTTCATTAATATTAAATAGATTTCCTTCAGAAATATTTGGCGCTTCATTATACTTGCTAATTGCCCAGGCAGCAGCTCCAGCAAAAATCATAACTAAGAATAGCACAAGAACAATACTGGTAACGGCAGTTTTTTGCCAGAATTTTTGCCAGTTGAAACCAACTTTTTTTCGGAGGGATTGAATATTGGTGTTATCCTTTTTTTTGACTAGAGTTTGTGGATCAGCTACAAAACTACCCTGATCGACGAATTTATAACTAGAATCTTGATTAATTTTTTGCCCGCGACTAATGACTTTTTCACCAGCTTTATAGACACCGTCATCTAAGAGCATTGAGTTAATGTCAGTTTGATTCCCTCCGAATTCTTGATTAAAACCTATTCTATCAATATATGGGTTATTGATTTGAGGGTTACTCAGCGGTGAGTTATTTGTGCCGCCAGCATTGCTAATATCCAGATTTTTTTGGATTTGTGGAGTATTTTGCCCTGGGCTGTTGTAACCCTTGTTTGTCGAGGGGTTATCCAAGAATTCAAATCGGCTGCTTTTACCTTTGTTGAGGTTATTTTGGTTATTATCTGATCGTGGATTAGTCATACAAGTATTATTATCTAATTTTTAGGTAGTTGTAATTTTTTAGTCAAGTTTCCCAAAGTCCTTTTGAAGGTTTATTAATTGCTTAATTGGTTCTACCGATAGCTTGAGAGCTTGAGCAATTATTGACTCATCTACAATATTAGCCCCGCATTCTACCATTACGATGTTATCCCCGTTTCCACTAATTACAATGTCGAGATCCGCCTCTTTGAGAAATGCGTAATCAGGATTAATCACAAAGGTTGATTCAGAGATTTGTGCAGACTTTTCCTTAGTACTTTCAATAAAATTCTTGAAGTAGATACCTAATTGAGGGCTTTTTTGGGTCAGGATTTTGCTTATATTAGCTAGATATTCCTGATCTTCATTTTGATTAAGGGTCTGTACTAATAGGGTAGTTTTGTCATTTAGGTTTTGCAGATCTGTTAAACTACTAACTTGCTCATATAGTGCAATTGAGGAATCTAACAAAGTCTTTTTATTAATATCTAATTTTTTATTCGTGTATCCAATGCGAACACTCGCCACTGGCCCTCGATATAATTGGTAATCGGGATAGTTGTTAGGCGTGAACTGATTATTGAATACAGATGGAGAATTAACGCTATCTTGCCCTAGTTGAAGAGCCTTGCTCACGGCTCTTTTTAGACACTCTTTTAAGCCAGAATGATTATCGCTATTAAGATATTCTTCGGGAATCCGAACGGAATCACCTTCTTGATCATCGATTAGTAGATAAGCTTGGTAATTACAGGCTTCATTAAGAATAGATTTTGACAAAGCAATCGGGTTTCCTAGTTTTATTGCAGAGTTTTGATTAATTTCTTTGACGCTTTTTTGGAATGAATAGGATTGCTTTTTACTATCAAAGTTGATATAAATATTCTGGAGGGGTTCTTGTGATTCCTCTACTTGAGCTGTTGAGATATGGCTTGTTTTTGGTTGAAAATTGCACATACTCATGGCAGTTGAGGCTGCTAGAACGGCTAATGTATCTGGCGGATTGACTTTGTCTAAGCTTAATACTGTGATAATAACTTGGATTTCGGTTCTAATGTCGGCGTCAAATAGTGATCGTAGGCTTCGGTCAATCATCCGCCCTGTAAGTATAGCGTTATCGCTTGGTCGAGCTTCTCGTTTTGACCATTGGCTGGATTTAATTTTGCCAGCAGCGTAATACCTTTCTTCGTATATTACCTGAAGTGGAAAATAGTCACCACGACTTTCACCACCAACTACAATAGCGCATAACACACTTGTTCCGCCAAGGGTAGCTAAGATGGAAGCTGTGGCTTGCTGGGCCAAAAGACCGTTTTGAAGAGTTAGTTTTTGACCAAAGAAGTCTGTGCTAATTTGGCGAGGAGTATTTTGAAACATTTTTATTTTATTTTTTTGACAACAGTTTTTGACAGTGGATATATAAGGCTATACTTAATCAAAACCAGGGGCTTGTCAAACTGCCAGATTTCATTTAGTATATATCTATTATCCGTATTTTATGACTGCTATATCTTATCTTTACCAAAAATTAAGTTTACTCAAACTACCAGTTATAACTCTTTTATTAATTGTTCTTTGGGTGGGTGTCTCTCTCTTTGTTGTTATTGTAGATATCAATAATCAGCACAGAAATCTTATCTCGCTTTATGAGTTTAACCGAGTTCAACAAAATGCAGTTATAAAAATTACCAAAAACAACATTAATCTAACCCCTCTAGATTCTAAAGATATTCTCAATCAACAAATCCAAGAAATTCAAAACCTTAAACAGCAGGTAACTTTAATCAAATCTGGGGCTAGTTTTGATAGGCTCAAGCCACGATTCGAGTCAGATAGAGCGAAGCTAGAGAGAGTTCTTGATAATACCACCACTAAAACCCAGCTACAAATATGCCAGGGTGACAAAATTAACGAGGTTAATCAATTCTTAGTCGAAGTATCTAAAGTTGAAATAAAACCCTACACCAAAGCTATTATTAGTCAATTAGAAGCCAGCTTCGGGCAAGTTAGCGATAATCTTACAAAAGCAATAGACACCAACAACCAGTTAATTCGTTGCTTAAGTAACTCAGGTTCGACTTTTGTTAGTCAGGATAATTATTATGGTTTAATTCGCTTCGGCAAGTATTTATCAGGAGTTAACAAGATTTATAATCGCATTATTGAGACCCTAAAAGCTGAAGATCGAACGGGGCTTGACGCGGGGCTTAATTTAATAAAAGCTATTGATATCAAGAACTTTGTTACCCTCAAACCTGGGTTCTTTAGTGAGCTAGAAAAAAATAAAAATCAACCCTTAGAAAAAAATATACTAGATTTAACTTTACGCGAGGAGCAAATAAAAAATCTTCAATCCAAACTAAAAAATAATTTAATTATTAATTTTGATCGCTAAACCTAGCTTTATTGACAAAGATTAACAAGTTATTACATATTAAAATTAATACCTATAAATTAATACCTAGAGGGTTATAGATAGACTTAGATATACTGACAATGACCGAAACCAAACCAATTAAGCCCAATCTTAAAATCCCAACTGTTATAATTCTAGCTGGCAAAACAGGGGGACCTCTAATCCCACTCCTAGCTATCGATAAAAATCTTACAACTCATAGAACTGTACTTTTTGGGGTCCGTAAAGGCTTTGAAGTTAATTTAGCTCAGTCTCAGAATCTGCCCATCTACTTCCTTCCAGAGGTTAAGCTGCATTTACTAAGTTTTAAGAAGTTAAACCCATTAGAATTAATTGCAGGATTATTTTTAACTATTTGGTCAATTTTTGCTTTTGGTTTCTCTTGCTTTATTAGTATGATTTACTTATTGAAGCTTCGACCACAGTTAATTCTCAGTGCTGGAAGTTTTTTGGCAGTCCCTGTCCTCTACACCCTAACAGTCCTAAATAAATTGAAAATCCTAAACACCAAAGTAATCATCCATCAACAAGACCCCAAACCAGGAATCTCTAATCGTCTTACGAGTCGTTTGGCTACGCTCGGGACTGTAAGCTATCAATACACCAAGGATAACTATCCTCAATTCGCCAATTATAGCCTAATACCTAATCCTCTAGATATCGAGAGGTTCGCGCTGGCTAAAGATAAAATTCTAATCGAAAGCAACCTGCAAAACTTCTATGAACTGCGAGCTCTACTCAGTCGTAGAGGTCTTGAATTACCAATTCTATTAATTTTTGGAGGTGGATCTGGTGCTCAGTTTATTAACGGCTGGGTCTGGGATAATATTGATTCTCTATCTAAAAACTTCGATGTTATTCATCTAATTGGAGGTAACAGTATTGCCAAAGAATCAACAAATTCTTGTAAATTACCAATCAACTATCTCCAACTAAACTCCCTTTTAGAAGATATGCCTAATGCACTGGTTGAGAGTGATATTGTAGTATGTCGAAGTGGTCTATCATCGATTACTGAACTAGAATACCTGGGTAAGCCTGCATGTCTAATCCCCATACCAGGAAGTCATCAAGAGCTGAACGCAAGCTTAGTTAAGGATAAATTTACAATACTAGATCAATCAAAGGCTGATTTATGGCTGGATCAGATTAATCAAACTTACATTAATAGCAAAGGTAAGTCTCATAACTGGAGTATTGACACTAAAGTAAAGTTAGAACATTACTACCAAAAAGTATCCGAATTACTCAACTCTTAACTTATAACCTTAACTTTTTTATATGCGCTTTGGCAAAGTACTAAAATTTTTAATAATCCTAGAATTAATTGTTTTTAGCCCTTATCTAGCAATGAATTTAAGGACTTTTGGAGTTGATCGGGGATATAATAGTAATTTCAAAGTTGCTCTAATTTTGGGAGCTGGCTTAAACAATAAAAAGCCAAGTACAGTTCTAGAGCTGAGATTAGATGCAGCAGCTAAGATGTATAGAAAGGGGCTGGTTAACACTCTGTTGGTTTCTGGCACTAATACTTCTATCTACTATAATGAACCTGTCGCCATGAAGCTTTATTTAGTTGATGAGTGGAAGGTTAGACCCTCTGATATTATTATGGACTTTGGCGGGAGGAGGACTATTGATAGCTGTTGGCGAGCCAAAAATGTTTTCAAAATCAAGTCCTTGTATGTCGTAACTCAAGCTTACCATCTCGCCCGTAGCTATTATCTATGTAGAGAAAGTGGCTTAAATACTATTCCAGTTATTGCCAAGGATACTCGCCTTGGTATTGAGAGAGATGGTTTTTTTAGGGAGGTACTGGCAACCTGGGAAGCTCTAAAAAACACTAATAGTTTTACTACTAATGACGGTTACATTCCTGAAATTCAAGGGGACGGTAGCGAAGAAAATCTAGGAAATCGCTAAATCAAAAACGAGATACAAATCAGAATTAGAAACCTGATTTTATCTTTGCCAGCCCTAGATAATTAGTGTCGGTATCTTGCCTATCAATTATGATTTGATTAATTGCACCAATTTTTTCCTGGGTGCGGATACTATCACTAATGGCCCAGCTTTGACCCTTGTTAGAACTTAGTAGTAGCTTATTTTCTACACTTAACATCAGTTTACTTGAGCCAAGTTTTGGGTCGAAAGCTATATCAAGAAGGTTGTTTTGATTACTCTGAAGTGGGAGCTGTACCAAGTCGAAGCCGTTTGTAAGATTATCAGAATACCATAGCTGCCTATCAGCAATAACAAAGATCTCAAAGGTATTGATACCGCGATCTTGCCGTGTCTTAAGAACACTATAATCACCCACTTGGACGAAAGCTACTTTACTGATATTATTTAATATATCCTGATTGCCATAATTACTGTAGTTCGAGTTTTCGGTGGTTTTGACTTTTTTCTTAAGTGGAGTTACTGAAAAAGTAGCCCCATCATCACCACTAGTCATTAGATTAGCTTCGGTAAGTACATAGAGCAGGTTATTACCACTTGGCAAAAAACCAATCTGGCCAGCTGAGTCTTTGAGACTATAAATTCGTTGCCAGTTATTACCTCCATCAAGACTCCTAATAATAACACCTTTTTCTAGGATGGCGTATACGCGATTGGGATTTATCGGATCAAGAGCAAGGCGGCTTACGCTGATATTAGTTTCGACTTCGGTATAGGTAGACGTAAAGCTGTCGCCATAATCACTAGACTTAAAAATTTTGCCAATTTTACTCCCGTCTTTCCCACTGACAAAGATTGTTCCAGGTGAATTTACATCAAAAACAAAGTCTAAAATATTAAATTGATCATTTTGGCTAATCTTACTGTTGGTATCAGCAGTTTTTTCTTCTGCTGTCCCTTTATTAGAATTAATATTATATATATATTTGCGTTTCCAAGTCACCCCGCCATTACTACTAAAGAATAAACCTTTCTCGGCAGTCAATGCGTAGAGAGTATCTTTATCAACCTGTTGAAGCTTACGGATACTTAGGGTGGCAAGAGCTGCCCCTGAAACGTCCTTAGACTCTGTTGTTGCTCCAATTTGGACTGCGTTGGCTCGAAGGTAAGTGCCGCCAGAAATATCTTTGTTGTTAGGGTCTTTTTTTAGTACACCATATAGAGACCCCGTATCCCCTCCAAAGCTACCAATACCAGGAATTGTACATCCAGTTGCAGCTGACATAATGCTAATACTAGCAATTACTACACTAAAAAATCTACTAATAATCGGGTTGCCAAAAGTAGCGGTGTCAAAAATGGAGGTAATCATAAAATATTGGTTATTGCAATAAGTCTTTTTAAACTCTTAGTTTTGGTCAAGAATATTTAGTTTTGGTAAGGCTAATTTACATTGTACCAAGCATCTCAACTCGTTTTGTATGTCTAATTTCTTTGGAGGCTTCGGTTGGTAAGAAGAGATTTACAATTTCTAGGGCTTGTTCTAGATTGAGATGTGAGCTGCTTAGACAGATACAATTAGCATCGTTGTGTTCCCGCATACTTTTGGCAGATTCTAGATCGTAGCCAATACCAGCTCGTAGTTCTGGGTATCGATTCAGTGCCATACAGACACCTTGTCCACTTCCGCAGATGGCAATACACATAAAATGATTATGAGAATTTTCGGTATTATTCTGGATTGTTGCGTGGAGATTCTTGATTACTTCTGGGTAATTGTCAGCTGTTTCTAGCTTTGGGGACAGATTTAAAAAGACTTTTTTGCTTTGGTTTTCTAGATTTGTTTGGATATGATTTTGATCGACCAGGGCTTTATGCAGTTCTTGCAATAGTTCAAAGCCAGCGTGGTCAGCAACCATATAGATTTTTTGGATGAGGTGATTGGTTTGTTCTGTATTTTTATTTATGTTTGTTTCAGTCATATAGACAACAATATAGTCTATAAATTAGACTTTATCAAGGGAGTTATAAAATTAAATAACTAGGAATTTCTACTTGCTAAAAATTAGATTATTGATTAACTTATCGACTAATTAAGCAATCCCATAAGTAATTCCAATGATGATCTCAAATCCAATTCAAACCAATCCGCCAAAATGGCTAAAACAACTAGTTAAAAATGAATTAATTTTAGCTTTATTTACATTGATATTTATACTTCTATTCTCCTTATTAGCCTTACATGCAGGATTAAAAAGCTTGGCGGGTGATAGTTCCTTAGTTGCAATTTTAACACCCATTGGCAATATTTATATTTTTTGTATTACATCCATTTTATTTATATGGATTCCTTTAAGTATCTATTCAAAATTAATTATGAAGAGCTGGAAACCTTTAATCTCTACCTTAGGACTTACGCACTAGCCACTTAACAAAAAATAAAAACTTACACAGGTATTAATGCCTTAATTGCATTAACATGATTACAACACCCCAAATAT
>JAYWGL010000085.1:0-3892 GCA_043778275.1 Minisyncoccota bacterium | reverse complement strand
ATATTTGGGGTGTTGTAATCATGTTAATGCAATTAAGGCATTAATACCTGTGTAAGTTTTTATTTTTTGTTAAGTGGCTAGTGCGTAAGTCCTAATTTTTAAAAAAGACAGTTTAGAACCTAAAATAGAAGCTGTCATTCAGGTGGCATTTTAAACTATCTTCAATAATCCCACATCAACCCAGAAAAAACAGCTAAAAATTCCAAACATAATCGTAAGAATTAGATTAAGAGCTAAAATATTAACTCAGTGTTTTAATCTCGACCTTGGATAGTGCCAAAATCAGATCTCATTTTTTCAATCGATTGATTGAAGTTGGCTAGCATTGCTGGTAATTGTTTTTCTAGAATTTGGCGGTCGAACTCCCCATAATTCCCAAGTAGGTCTGTATCCCATTTTGACACTACAGTTGTAGCTGTATCAACTACCATTTCTAGATTTTCACCATATTGACTTCGAAGTTTAGCTCGCTTGAGAGTATCTTTAACAGCTTCTTGTACTCGCATATAAGCATGTGATCTTCGATCAATTTCTTTCAATTCTGCAAGTATAAGCATATAATTCGCGGAAAAATTAAGTTTAAATCCATCATGGTAATTACCTTCTGGGATATCTTGAATTTGCTCCATTTTTAGAATATCCTTACGGGCAATCGTTGAAATGCGACCCGCGACAATTTGAATAGCTCGGGAGATATTTTGGATATTATTTTGGGCGGTGAGTAATGTTAAATCTAAGGGAGCTTGAACAATCAACCCATGACCATAACTTGAGCGATTATCAATATGGGACAGAGTATGTACCTCCATTGCTCGTTGGCAGTTTTGAACACCTGCCACTGTATCCAGATATTCAGGCATGCTTTGAAATTCAGATGTAGGGTAGGCAAAGTATCTATCACCAGTGGCTCCATTTCGACCCATTTCAATATCAAGCATATGAGTATTCATATCTAATGTCATTGGATAACCTGCGTCTACGCCTTTACTTCGGCGTTGGATAAAATCAATCTCTGTGTTACCAGGTAACTGATTTTTATCTATTTCAATTATATATTTAGTCTTGCCCCCCCCTGTAGTATTATCTTTTATCGACCTCGATATAACTGGGTTATTCAACTGATTACGGGTCAAAAATACCTTGGCTTCAGATAAGTTCTCAAATTTTAATTTTGCGACATGTCTCACACTATCATCTTGTGAATATCTTCTTGTAGTTTTTGGAAAAGTAATTCTGGAGCTTTGGGATTCAATCATATTAGAGATTTGATTAGTAATTTACAACATTTTAAGTTAAGCATATATTTTTTGTTATAGCAAGTACATTTTAGAACCTATTGTCGCCCTCGAGGATTCTAACGATTTAAGAGAAGGGTAGTTTAAATATCCAGTAGCACCCTTAATTTGACCAAAAAATCTAATTCTCCTACTTATAAAGATATATGCTTACTCAATATATCCGCAACTTTAGTATAATTGCCCACATCGACCACGGCAAAAGTACTCTCTCTGACCGATTAATGGAATTTACTGGAACCCTAACTCAGCGAGAGCTAAAATCTCAGACCCTCGATACAATGGATCTTGAGCGAGAGCGTGGAATTACGATTAAGCTTCAACCTGTCAGGATGGAATACAAGTATTCGGGTAATAATCCAGAGTTTATAAGTGAGACTAAATATATTCTTAATCTTATCGATACGCCTGGGCACGTGGACTTTGCTTATGAAGTTAGTCGATCGCTGGCTGCTTGCGAAGGAGCTATCTTGGTTGTGGATGCCAGTCAAGGTATCCAAGCCCAGACTCTAGCTAATCTCTATCAGGCAATTGAACTTGATATGAATGTCATCCCAGTCCTTAACAAGATTGATTTACCCAACGCTGATATAGCAACTCGATCAGAAGAAATTAACAAAGTCTTAGGCTATGCCAATGAAGAAATTCTTCTAGTCAGTGCCAAAACAGGGGTCGGAATGGAAGTGCTACTCAACGCAATTGTTGAACGAGTGAAACCTCCCAAGTCTAGTGTGTAGGTTTTTTGCTGCTTTTGAGTCCTAAAGCTAAAGCTAAGGCAATTAAATTAAACCCAATCGTATAGGTGAGAGCTACCCGACTGGATTCGGTGATCGAGATATCTATCTGTTTCTTAATATTAGATTCCCAGATACGATAATTGGTAATATAACTTTTTTCTACTAACGGCGTTGGTAATTGGATATTTTGTTTTTTGAGATTTTCTAGGATTTGGGTGTCACTAACTTTTGTATCCCGCCCTATATTACTCTCGCCGCGCTTAAGATTATCTATAAGGGTAGTCTTAATAAAAGGTGGGATGTCTTTATCACTCTGGGCTTGAATTCCTAATATAGCTCCAGATGTTAAGGTGCTAATAAAAACTGAGCCAATAATGGCTATTCCAAAAGCTCTGGCAACTTCACGCAGTGTACCGCTGACTCCAGAAGCAACCCCAGATTGAGTTACCGAAACACTGGATAGAATCAAATTATTAAATTGCGCTGCAATTAACCCAAAACCTACTCCAGAAAGAACAAACGGAAAAATAAAGTCATTAACACTAGCTGAATAACTAATTGTATTCCTAATCAAAAAAGCCCCAATAGTATTAATTATCAAACCAAGGATTATGACATTTTTTTGACCAAATTTGTCTGAGAGACGGGCCGAAAGCGGTGCCATAATTAGAGTCGCTAGAGAAAATGGGATTAAAGCCAACCCTGCTTGCAGCGCATCCAGATTCTTCACCGTCAAAAAATAAAAAATTATTCCATATGTGATTAATCCACTAAAACCACCGAAAAGTGCGGCTAAGCTCGTAGCCCCAAGGGTAAATTGTCGATTAACAAAAATTTTCATCGAAAGTAGAGGATCTCTACCAGATTTCTCAAGTTTCAGTTCGTAGATTACGAAGCTAACTAAAAGAGCTAGCCCAATTAGAATTGACCAAAAACTAATAGAAAGACCGAATAAATCTAATTTTTGACCAGCGATTTCCCAGGTTTTTTTGGCAGTTAGCCAACCATAGTCAGTGGATTCGATAACACCATAGACAAGACTTGTTAGACCAAGGGAAGACAGAGTAACCCCTAGATAGTCTAAGTAAGTCTTTTCAGGGTATTGATCCTTTCTATCTCTAACTATTAGCGTGCCCAAGCATAATATGGCTGCAATCACCACATTAATTCCAAATGCCCAACGCCATCCAATATTACTAGCAAAAAATCCTCCAAGAATTGGGCCAAATGAGCTAGCTGCTCCAGCTACCGCCCCATAAATCCCAAAGGCTAAACCTCTTTCTTTACCTTCAAAATTACTCACAATTAGAGCTGAAGAAGCAGGTATCATTAAAGCAGCGCCAATACCTTCAATAACTGCCCACCCAAAGAAAAATGTAGTCACATTCTGCGATAGAGCTGTCACAGCTGATCCAGCAGCAAAGATTAGAGCACCTAAGATAAACATTTTTTTTCGCCCAAACATATCTCCAAGTCGCCCACCAAAGATGGTCAAAGCCGCTAATACAAGAGAATAGCCTGTAAATGCCCATTGAATAGATTTGATATCTGTACTGAGATCTTGGATTACATATTTTTGGGATACATTCAGAACTGTTCCGTCAATTACGATTATAGCAAGAGCTAGTGCCATAACCCCGAGAGAAAGCCATTTATATTTATTGCCTTGAGGTGAATTTATTTCTGAGATGTTTGTATTTTTTTTAGACATAGATGTTATCCTAATGATTAATCGATTTGATAATTACTGTCAATTTATTAACGAACCTGTCTAGTTAATCTTGCCCAATATTAAAGCCTTGGTTTAGATAAGGCATTATGAAGTACTTTATCACCAAGACTAAATTTAGTAAAATAAGT
>JAYWGL010000084.1:0-3944 GCA_043778275.1 Minisyncoccota bacterium | reverse complement strand
GATGAAAGACTGGTAGAGAGTTTAGAGGCTATGACCTTGCTTGCAGGAATAAAGTTACGGTTGTGATGTGGGGTAGGTGGATTAACTAGACAGGTTCATCTGATTTTTATTACGATGTTAAGCCTTGACTGTTTATCAATTATTACTTAGACTAACTCAGAAATTTAATACTACGATGATCTCAAAAATATTTCAATTAATCAAAATTCAATATCTAAATATATTACTTGTAATTGCTAGCCTTGGATTCTCAGCAACTTTTTTTAGATTCAAAAGTTATTTCTCACTAAGAGAGATATTTTTGTTGCCTGACAATAAAAACTTTATATATGGTGATTCTTTATTAGAATTTTTTAATTTTCATTTACTCCAATTCGGGATTAACTCAGAATCATTTTATTCGATAGTTTTCATTTTCCTTTTTTCTTGCGGGTTGATAGTTTCTTATTTTGCTTTTTATAGACTTATAAAATTAATTATACAAATTAGAGAGATTAACTATGAGGATGGCGTTAACTTTTTTGCAGTAAGAATCACGACTAAGCTTGTAATTTTTTTATTCTCCGTTTTTATAATTTATAACCCGATAACTCTTAAGTTTTTTTTACTAGGTTCCATTCCAGAAATTATTGCTTACTTTAGCCTTCCTATACTTTTTAGTATTTTAATTGGGTGGGTATTTGAACTTAGTCAAATTTCAATTTTTCAAGATATCAAGAACTCTCAAAAGTTGTATTTTCCTACATTAATAACTAGCATGCGCTCAGCATTTTTTATTTCAATATTTTTATTAATTTCTTTGGTTCTTAATTTATCTTTTACATATATCCTAGCTTTAGGTGGTATTGTAGGTATGGCGTTTTTATTTGTTGCAATTTTTGACTTTCGCAAAGTTTATTTTTACCGACCTTCAATATATATAGAAGAAGCTAGAAAATATAAATTAATAGGGGGTAATTTAATCATAAAGTATTCGGCTTATCCATTACTAATTTTTCTCCCTTCAGTTTTTATTTATTTAATCTACCAAATCAATCCAAACTTTCGCGATAATTCTGACTTTGTAATAAATATAAATAATTATAATTTTTTTAAAAATTCAGTCTCGGGAGAAATCCGACTTGGGGATTGGTATAACATAAATTGGTCGATATTTAATGAGGTAAACTTGTTAGAAAAATTACTTGGATCTACTGCCAAATTTAGTGTTTTTTTTAATCAGTATATTCACTGGGTAATTATCTTGGGTTTCCTGGTTTTAATAATTAATTGGATTATCTCAATATTTAAAAGCTCAGGTATTCTACTGTATATAAATACATTGATAATTACCATTGGAACAATTATTAGCTTAGGTTATTTGTCTACTTATTTAGTTAATTTTAAGATTTTTAATCAATTTTATACTGTAAATCATAACCATTTATATATAATTATAGCTATTATTATTTTTATAATGAGCGTATTAAGCGTCTTAGACATATTAAAGAATTTTGCTAAGTGGCATATTCAACTCAATCTTATATTTATAATAATTTTACTATTTTTAGTTACTTTTAATATATTGCCTTTTACTCAGGTAAATCAAATTGTAAACTATACTACATTAAATTCAGCCTACGCTCAGCTCAATCAAAAATGCACTAATAAAAACTTAGTTCTAGAGTTACCTAAACAAGCTTTTGTGAAGGGTTATAAAACCGATAAAATTATCAAAAACCCCTTAAATTATCTCAGTAATTGTAAACTTGTTAATATTGATTCGGTTCAAATAGAGCTTGATGTTATAATTGGATTAGGCGGAAATCTAAGCAAAGAAAAAACGATGGAATGGTTAGCAAAGTTAAAAACTGAAAAAGTTTCATTTCTTGTATTGAATATTAGTAACAGTAATCTTATAGCTCTTTATAATCAAATAAACTCGATAAAGGCACCGATGATAATTCAAGATGAATTAATTACATATGAGGTGGACATTTAATCATTTTTAATCATTGTTAGAATATTTTTGACAAAAATTACTTACTTAGCCAAGTATATCATATATTTTATACCGAGGTAAATATTAAATATAATATGAATCCAGAATCAACCCCCCCCGTAAAAATTGACGATATAGTACAGGTAGACACAGATAATTCTATGTTTAGTATCGGTAATCCAGATGAGCCAATTACAGAAGCTCCTAAAATAAGCTTTTGGCAAAAGTATGATGTTGCAAAAAAGCTAGAATTATCCCAAATATGGTTATTAAAAAACTGGTGGGTAGCACTATCGGTTACAGTTGTTGTCGCAGTTTTACTAGTTGTTATAGTTGCACAGGTAATTCTTGGTAATAAGACTGTTGTAGCTGGTGTGTATAATAATGTATTAATTAGAATTGAAGGTCCTGATACATTGCCAAAAGGTAACCCTGGAACATGGAAGGTGTTTATCGAAAACAAAGAAAGTACTCCACTGGAAAATATAGAAGTTGAACTTAATTTTGATAAGAGTTTTGAATTTTCTAAAGCGATTAGCCCTTCACCTGATAGACCTCAAGGTGATAGGTATAAAATTAGTAGATTGGATAGTTACCAAAATGGAATATATCAAGCCGTGGTTGAATTCCAAGGCGTAACTAAAGGTAATGTCGATGAAGAGATTGAGATGAGTGGTCAGGTAAACTATACCCCACAAGCCCTCTCAAAACTCAAAAATTCAGGTAAGCTAAGCCCTAATGAAACTGATCGTAGATCTTTCCCTTTAACTACTATTAAGACTAGAACTACTTCGGCAAGAATCAATATCAATATGTCGCCTGCGGAAGAGTTAGTTCCTAATAATAACGAGGCAGAGATGACAATCAAATTTGAGAATACTAGTGAAAAAGAAATCAAGGATCTTAGAATTCAATTAATCTACCCACAGGGGTTCACTTATTCAACTTCCGAGTTGCGAGTGGATAGCTTTAGCTCTAGCAAGAATACTCCGGACGAAAGTAACAATATATGGTTTCTAAATACTTTTAATAGACTAAGTACTCAAACACTTAGATTTAAAGGTCCTGTTACTGGGGCTAATGGAGTCAAGTTACCATTTACAATTAATATGCAGCTCAAAAATGGTGAGAATTGGCAAACTATTTCTACTAGAACTCGTGATATAACAATCACTGGAAAACCTCTAGCTGTAAATACCAAAATCACAGGAAAAGAAAACGACGGTACAATTAAGCCTGGCGAAACACTTGACTTTGTCATCGATTATGAAAATCAGGGTAACATACCTTTGAGTAATGTTGAAATTACAGGAACAGTTCAAGATCCAGCCAGTATCTTAGATTGGACCTCAGTTCGATTTAGTGGTGGAGATGCTGGAAATCTGGAAAATCGTAATCTAATCTGGAGCGGGAAAAATGTTCCCCAACTTACCACCTTGGGTGTGAATGTTAAAGGCCAGCTTAGATATTCTATCAATGTAAAAAACGACCAAGATTTTCTCAAGCAGAGCCTAAAACAAAATGACTATATTCTAATCCCTAATAGTCAAGCTAAAGCTCAGTCTCTCCAGACAGTAAATGTTAGCGGTCCAACTTATAAATCTAGAGGGGATATTTTCTTTGTCCAGTCAATTAGTGATATTACAACAGAAGCTAATAAAGCAATTTCTGCTAACAAAAAAATCTATAAAGTTACTTGGAGCATCTCAACGACCCAGAACCAAATAAATCAAGTAGAGGTTAAAGCTCGCTCAGGTTTATTAAAAAATTCTTTTGATGACTTATTTTCATCTATTAGACCAGAATCTCGACAACCAGAACTAAGCTATAGCAACAACAACGGTGAAATAATCTGGAAGGCTAATTCTGTACCCGCATATACTGGGTTGAGCAATCCCTTGGTTACTATTAGTTTTAATATTATAACAGAAAATGGTGAAAATGAGTTATTCTCTAGCCCTGA
>JAYWGL010000083.1:0-3948 GCA_043778275.1 Minisyncoccota bacterium | reverse complement strand
TTCATATAATTTATACTACCACATTTAGGACATTTTATTGTTGTATTCTCTGACATGTAGAAACTTAAACGGTTCTATAAGTTTTAAGCAATGCCTAGGAATTTAGGCAAGGGTGGAGAGTGTAGTGGCTAGATGGGAGATGGGTTGGCTATACTGTAATTAGTAGTCTTATTATTGAGTGTAACCTGATTCCATTCAAGGTTATATACAAGACTTGGGGACTTGGGGACTGAAGCCCAGCTAGCTGGGTTATTAAAAACAAGGCTAGAAGCTTGTCCGCTTAAATAGAGAGAACCAAGAAGCCAAAGGGCAATAATTACCGTCAGAGAACCTAAAAACCATTTTAGGATAGTTACTGTAAGAGATTTTGAGATCATATTGAGATTGGATTAACTTTAATTTATAGTTTTTTGGAACAAAAAACCTCTTTGGTAAGAGGTTAAGTAAGATTGAGAATTTATTCTTGTGTGCTTAAAGTTTCATTGTACTTGTTAAGATTAAGACAATAGACAATGTGAAGCCCCATAATCAAAAGGCTTGGCATTAACCAAACTATAGTGAATGGGAACCATTTAATAAATTGAGCTGGCTCAAAGACGAATTACCAAAAATACTGACAAAGGTTGGGAATAAGAAATACACAACTCCAAGAACCATAATTAGACCAACATTAGTCATAACTTTTTTCTTGTTAGCCACATCTGGGACGCTATTAAGTATAAATAACAGAAGGATACCCAGGGTCAATCCGATGAATGAACCCATAGAGTTAAATAACCATTGACCAACTTTGGTGGTGCTGTTAGAGATTGATTCGTACTGAAGAAGTTTGACTAGGAAGTCGCCAATGTTAAAGACAGTCCAGATAACAACCCAGATTGTGAAGAACGAACGGTAGCCCGCTTCGTATTTTTTGCTATATTCAGGAAACATAATTTTGATTAGATAAATTACTAATTATCACTAGTCTAAATCTTATTTATGTCGTTGTCAATCGTTTTTCTAATTTTTTTATAGCTCTTCCACGAAGCCTGTTGGGATCATATCTAGTTTGACTCTGTAGATTAGCGAGGCTACTTCCGTGTCAATCTCTTTTAGAAGGATCTGGAAAAGGGTCATTGCCTCTTCCTTAAACTCAGTGAGAGGATCTTTTTGGGCGATGTATCGGAGTCTGGTTGAATCTTGAAGATGATCAATGGTGGCTAAGTGCTCTGTCCAGAGCTGATCAATAGAACCAATCATTACGAATCTAGTCATTGCTGACTTAGTCCGCTCGTCATAGTTGACCCATTCTGTTTCCAGAGTCTCTATTAATTTATTTTTGAGATCTAGAGTTGACCTGATTATATTGTTATTGTTGCGAGTTGCAATAGCTTGGATATCATTAATATTTAACTTAGTTTCGGGTAGGATATTGGCAATAATCTTGACTAGGTTGTCAAGTTGAGCTCGGTATTTATCGTCTTCTTTTTTTGGCTTTATGGGGAGATTAGTCACAATGATCTTGGCTTGACCATACATAATCTTGTCCATTTCTTTACTCCAATCGAAGTCAGTACCATCGAGAATGATTTGTCGTTTTTTATAGACAACGGTCCTTTGTTTACTTATAACATCGTCATATTCGGTTACGTGTTTTCGGATATCGTAATTCTGACCTTCGATTTTCTTTTGGGCTTGTTCGACTAATTTTGAAACTAAGCCGTTCTGGATTGATTCGTCGTCCGCCATTGGTAGAGCCTTAGAAAAATACATTGGTTTATCTCCGCCGAATACTCTAAGAATATAGTCTTCAAGAGAGATGTAGAACTGACTTTTACCCTTATCTCCTTGTCGTCCACTTCGTCCTCTAAGCTGGTTATCAATACGACGAGATTCATGTCGCTCTGTCCCGATTACGAACAGCCCACCAAGAGATTTGACTTCCTCATGACCTTGTAACCAAGAAGCTTTTTCTGCTTCATCATCTGGGCGAGAGCCACCAAGTATGATGTCAACACCACGACCTGCAATGTTAGTCGCTAAGGTTACAGCTCCTTTTTTACCCGCTCCTGAGATAATCCGAGCTTCTTGTTCGTGATTTTTGGCGTTAAGAACTTGGTGAGGGATTTTGGCTGCGTTAAGCATCTGACTCAATAAAAGGTTCTTATCGATAGAGGTTGTACCGATTAAAATTGGCTGACCAGTAGAGTGGATTGTTGCTACATCTCTAACTAAGGCTGTAAATTTCCCTTGCTCATTCTTGAAGATTTTGTCGATGAAGTCTTGCCTAATCATTGGTCGATTAGTTGGAATAGTTACTACTACAAGCTTATAAATCTGGAATAATTCTTCTGATTCAGTCGCCGCAGTACCTGTCATACCACAAAGCTTAGTGTATAAACGGAAGAAGTTTTGGTAAGTGATTGTAGCCACTGTTTTGCTTTCGGCTTGGACTTCTAGAGATTCTTTGGCTTCGATGGCTTGGTGCAGACCTTGATTAAATCTTCGTCCATACATTAATCGACCTGTAAATTCATCCACGATGATAATTTCGCCATCTTGGACTACATACTCTTTTTCTCTATGGAAAAGTCCCTTAGCTTTTAGAGCTTGTTCGATATGGTGGATTAGAACGACATTATTAGCCTCACCATATAAATGTTTGATGCCAAGCATAGATTCTACTTTTTCTAGTCCGAGCTCGGTTAAAATTACATTTTTTCGTTTTTCGTCAACTGTATAATGTAGTTCTGGATTCAGACTATTAACTAGCTTTGAGAATTGGAGATATCGCTGACTACTACTTGCATCTTGAGATGAGATGATCAAAGGGGTTCTAGCTTCATCAATTAATATACTGTCAACCTCATCGACAATTGCCATAATCTGACCAGACTTCATATTGATTTCGTCCTTGGTCTGAGCCATATTATCGCGTAGATAATCAAATCCAAGTTCAGAATTAACCGCATAGACAATATCTATAGCCTGATCAGTCTCATCATTCCAATAAGCTCTTTTCTTGTCGCAAGGGACAAGATTTTTTACATCGATTACTGCCTTATTATCTTGCTGCTCACCATCAACGAGTGTGTCAACTCGGTTAATCTCACGAAGTTTATCGTCTTGATCGCTAGATTGGTAGCCGTTCTTGAAGTAGAAGGAAGAATTAGGTTGTACCACGCCAACAGTCATTCCCAAAAAGTCAAAAACTTGCCCGATTTCTGAAGCCCCAACCCGAGCCAGATAGTCATTCACAGTTACAATATGGACTTGATTAGCTTTTGGCAGGGCGTTGAGATAGGCTGCAAGCGGGGCAACATAGGTCTTCCCTTCTCCTGTTTTCATCTCGGCGATACGACCGTCATGTAGAACTATTCCACCAATTAATTGTACTGCGAATTGCTTTTTGCCAATGGAGCGCCAACTAGCTTCTCTGACAACTGCAAAAGCCTCAGGGAGAATTTCAGTCATTTTAGCTTCTACGGCTTTGGCATCTAAGCCTTCGAACATAGCTCGAAAATAAGGGGTTTTTTCCTTAAGTTCAATGTCGCTCAAAGCTGCAATTTCTTTTTCTAGGTCTATAATCCTTTCGACTACTTTGGCGTATTTGTTGATTTCTTTCTTTTCCCCGACCAGGCTACTTAGAATTGAATTTAGGGTCGAGGTTTTTTGGACGGCTGAGTTAGCTGTTTTTTTGGTATCTGTAGCTAGATTTGATGAGTTGTTATTAGAGTTAACTGTCATAAATTAATTTGCGTTGAGTTATCAACAATTTTGTTTTTGTGGACTTAAGAATTGATACTTTTGTATGTTTTTACGAATTATAGAATAAATAATTTGACTATCTTATTTTGTCAAACCTTGGGTGAACCTGTCTAGTTAATCCACCTACCCCACATCACAACCGTAACTTTATTCCTGCAAGCAAGGTCATAGCCTCTAAACTCTCTACCAGTCTTTCAT
>JAYWGL010000082.1:0-12394 GCA_043778275.1 Minisyncoccota bacterium | reverse complement strand
TCATATAATTTATACTACCACATTTAGGACATTTTATTGTTGTATTCTCTGACATGTAGAAACTTAAACGGTTCTATAAGTTTTAAGCAATGCCTAATCAATAACTATCTGGATAAATTCAAACCCTTTATTAAATTCTATAAATGCGTACACATCTTTTTTCTCTTCTCTCAAAGCTAATAATACAGGTAAAACAATTTTACTATCATATTTATATCTAGTTGAAACCCATTTAGTTTCATCTGCGTTAAATACCGTCGTAATTCTTACTTTTTTTAATAAGTCTTGATTAAATTTAGCCATAGAATTTTTATTTTACTATTTTTTAGTACCTCGGGTTTAAGAAGTTAATCAGATCTATGCGGCTCTCAACCTCATCTACTTATTCAAAAAAACCCAGCAAAAAAACCTTCCCGAAAGAAGATTAATCTGTAATAAAAGTATTTTATTTATTGGCTCCGAAAGTAGGATTCGAACCTACGACCAATTGGTTAACAGCCAACTGCTCTACCGCTGAGCTATTTCGGAATGACTTTTTGGGTTACTCTTACAAACTTATTAAAAGATTTATTTAGAATTTCGTCAAGTTAATCTAAATAACCAACTGAATTAATAGACAGTTTATTTGACAAATATCTCAAAAATTGGCTATGGTAGTATCAATTTTCTATTTATGATCGATCACATCAAATTAAAAAACAACCTAAACTTACTACTGATACCAAAAATAGGTTCAAAGAGCTGTGTGATTGGGTTTGTAGCCCCAACTGGACTAATCCAAGAGGAGCAATCTTTCCCCAATGCTATTAATTATCTTCTTGAAAGACTGTACTGGTCTGGTACCCAAAAATACCCAAATCGACGCCAATTAAAAACTTACTTAGAATCTCTAGCTGCTCAAGTACATAGTTATGTGGGCTTTGAAACAGTACAGGTTTTTCTTGAAGTTCCTGCTTACAATCAATACAAAGCACTTTATCTCCTAGCTGATATTATCCAAGAGTCATTATTAGAAACAAATGAGATAGAAGCTCAAAAACGGGTAGTAAAGGACAGGGTCTTCGGATCCCAAAGAATAGATAACATAGGAGAATTAGGTAAAAATTTAATTACCCAAAACTTTTATCTTAATACTAATTATATCGATAATAACTTTTCTAAGCTTGAGGAATTTATGAGTATAAAACGGGATGACCTGCTCAATTATATCTCACATCAGTTCCATCCTGACAAATCCTACCTAATAATTAGTGGCAGCTTCGAAGATGATATCCTAGAGACTTGTGAGCAAGAGTGGGGTAGTTGGACACCAAAATCCAAACGCTATATTGATCACCTAGAACAGCGTATTCCTAATAATCTAGATATGCCAATTATCAATTATAGACAGCGAGGAAGCCTTTTGACCGAGGCTCATCTTGGTTTTTTGATGGATCCTGACCCTTTCGTTTACTTCATTAATCAAGAAACTGGAGAATTCTGCACACAAGCTGAGTTAGAAGAAATTCGCCCATTATACTTACGCCAGCTCTGTATATTAATGATACTTAATACAGTCCTGGGACAAGGGGAATCTTCTAAGCTTTGGTCAAAATCAATCATCGATGAAATGCTATTTAATGATATAAGTAGCGAAGTAACCCAGCTAAAACACGGTGTTTATCTCCAGATATATGGCACGCTCGAAAACTCACAATTTACGTTCGGGATGGAGTCCATTCTCAAGGTCTTAGACGGGCTAAAAAAGATCACAATCTCAATCAATGAGCTAATCAGAATAAAAGAAAACCTAAAAGGGCGTATAGTACTTGGGCATGAAGCATTGGTCGATTTTACTCTTTCTAAAGTTGAAACTTATATTAATACGAGCTTCGAATTCTCTACTGAGGAACTTCTAGAAATCATTAGCTCGATCCAAGCCTCAGAAATTCGCAATATGGCATTAGATCTATTTCGACCCGAAAAATTAACTATTTTTGTTCATGGCACAGCTAAAGAAACTAAGATAATTAATAAGTTAATTGATAGATATTTAGTTTAATATTAGATTTTTAATTGAATTTAATCAGATTAAACACAAAATTAAGCTTTGACAGATATAAAAATGTAGAGCATTATTTAAGCCTATTCCTAATCTTATCTTCTTATGTTTAAATCCCTCGGTAAATACCATATCCAAAAAAAATCTACTTACAAAAAAACCCTTCTATTCACAACCATTATTGGCAGTGTAATTGGGGCTGGAATCGCACTCTTTGGCTCCCCTACATCAGGATCCCAGAATCGCAAACTTGCAGCCCAGAAATCAAAACAAGTAGCATCCTTTGCCAAAGACAAGCTAGTCATAATCGAACAACAAGCCAAAAAGCTTAATTCCAGCCTTAGCACAGAACTCCAATCTGAAATTGAACAAATAGCGACTATAGCTTCTAAGTTAACAGTCTCCGGCAAGGAAAATCTCTCTAATATTGCTGATAAGCTAAACCAAGCGATAACAAACTTCAGAGAGAATCTAAGTAATACTACAGATGTAGAAACAGTAAACAAGATTGAGAACTTAGGTAAAAAGACTGCCGAAGATAGTCAAGATGTTATTTCAGAAACTATTGAAAAAGTGAAAGCTAAAAAATAGTTTATCCTAAAATTAGACTCTAATCCAGTCATTGCTACCAACAGCGGCAACTAGCCCATCTAGCTCTAAACCTGTAAGAATACCTTGTAAATTACCAAGATCCAATCCCGACTGTTCCTGCAGCTTTTCGATATTGAGAGGCTGGCTTGATAAAATGTTCCAGACCTCCCGATGGATATCAGAGTTAAAATCAGGTAGTGACTGTATCTTTTTTGGAATTAACCCTGTTGGGTTTTTGCTAAGCTTTTTAATTCTTTCTTGGTCAGTTTCTTGAGATGAGGGAAGGTTAGAAGAGTTTGTGTGTTCCTCATAACCAAACAAAATCTCGATATCCTGCTTCGCAGTAATTAGACTAGCTTGATTAGATTGAAGAAGTTCTAAGTTACCTTCATATCCTCGCTCAGTGATATTAGCTGGAATGGTAACAATTTTTCTCCCGAGTTTTTGGGCTTGGGTTACTGTAATTAAACTACCAGACTTCAGGCTTGCCTGTGGAACAAAGCAAATAGGAGAAATAGCCGCTAAAAGTCGATTACGATGTGGAAAATTATATCTATTCGGTGGGGTATTAGGTGCGTATTCTGACAATATTAGTCCATTATTTTCTAATATCTGGGCTTTGAGTCCCAGATTCTCAAAAGGATAGAAACTTGCATTATCCAACCCAGAACCTACGATTCCAATCGTTGGCTGAGATAAACTCACAGAAATATTATGTACTAAGCTATCAACTCCAAGAGCCAACCCAGAAACGCTTATCAATCCGTTAGATATAGGACTAGTTATCAAACTAGGCAAGGCTATATTAGTGTACGGTTTGATGTTACGGGACCCAATAACTGTAATACGATTATAATTATTAGATAGGAGCTCTAGATTACCCTGATAATACAAAATTAGCGGCGGATTAGATAACTCTCTAAACTCAAGAGGGTAATTAGTATCTTGATAGCTCAATAATTCAATACTATTATCACTTAATAATTGGCAGAATTCGTCAAAAGGAGCCTCAAAAACCCGATTATCAATTAATTCAAGCTTGGCTTTGGCGAGGCATTTTTTGCTATCTAATTGACTAAACGTGTCCTCAATAGCCTTAAATAAATCTGTATAGTGAAGCGCAATATGAGCTAGATGTGAGTATGTAATACCATATTTACTAACCAAAAAGGCAAGCTGTTTTATCTCGAATTGAAATTCATCCATAGAAATAATAATAAAAATTTATAAAGCCAAAGCTCCTAATGCAAGTTTTTTTTGGAGATTGGAATTATTGTAATTATAGGCTTGAGTTAGACTGAGAATTGCATTGGCAATCTGTTCCAGAGGCTGCCCTAGATATAATTGCTGCATATAGTATAAGTTTTGCCAAAGCCAGAAATTAATTTCCTCCCGTTCAAGATCCTTGAGGTCGGGAATTGTAGCTTTTTTAGCTAATACATCTTTACAAAAGTCAGTGGGATTTGGTAACTTTTTTTTGACTTGAGCTAATAAATCCTGATTAAGATGACTTAAGATAAGCTGAATCGGCAGATCTAAAACTTTTACCCGAGATTTAATCGTTGGTAGAATCTGATTAAGACTATGACCATAAATAACAATTTGAATATTTTTTGGTGGTTCTTCTAAGAGCTTAAGCATGGCTTGCTGAACTGATATATCAAGATTACCAATATAACCAAAAATGGCTAACTGTGGCGTCTCAAAATTCTTATATAGAGTCTGAACCTTGATTTGATAATCGTCTTTTTTCTCGAAACTGAATAGATGAACTTGTCCTGAGTTGTGAAATTTTTGCCAGGATACCTCCAAAAGACTTTCATCCAAATTCTGAATTTGCGACCAATTCCCAAAATTATAACCAAAATAAGAATAAGTTACCAATTTATCAAGGTAAACGTAATCTATATATGTCTGGGTTAGGATTGCACTAGTACTCATATTATTCTGGATTTTGTAATTTCTTGGATTGTAGGTAGTTATTAAGCAATTTCTCAAAATCATTTATCGTTTCAAAGTTACCAAACATAGCCCAATAACATACGAAGGCAGCCTCATCAACCTTGCTTAACTCTTCTAAGACTATACTACCCAGTTCTGGAGATGTGATTCGATCTGAATCTAACTGAAGTAATTTTTCTTGAATGGATTGTAAGAGTTGATTGATTTTGCGTTCATCAACATTGCGTTTATTAAAGGATTTTCTAATTCCGTACTCAAGTTTTTTTTGATCAAAGATTTCTCGATTACCTTTTCGCTTTATGATTGTAAGATCGTATATTTTGATAACTTCCAGAGTGCTGAACCTAAATTGACAGTTTTCACATTGCCTCCTCCTCCTTACACTAGACTCCTGATGTCGAGAATCTAAGACTTTATTTTGGTCAGATTTACAACGCGGGCAAAGCATAAACCAATGTCTTATATTGATTTTTTGAACGCTTTTTGGAATGGCTTTTTCTTTGGTTTAATCTCATTCTTTTTTGTTTCGATTGTCAAGATTTTTTGACGATGCAGACCTTCTGTTAGGTGGTATTCACCTTGAGTAAGTCTAATTAGTCTATGCACTCGCTGTCCCCAACTACCACACATATTACGAATCTGATTATTACGACCCTCGCCAAGGGTGAATTCATACCATTCTAGATGTCGCTCCAGCTTTAGATAATTGTATTCTGTTAATTGAGATTTTGGAGCTAGCTTAATTGTTACTGGTTCCAGATCAATCCCTTCCACATTCATACCCTTGGCAGCAGCTGTGATCATTTCAGGACGGAGGGCTTCTTTTAGCCCGACCATGTAGGTTTTGGTACTGTTGTTGCTAGGATGGGTAAGTTTGTGAACTAGATCTCCATCACTACTCAATATCATCAATCCTTCACTCATATAGTCTAATCGACCAGCTGGCTTAAGCTTGTGATAGATCTTAGGTAAAAGATCGTAAATAGTTTTTCGCTTTTCAGGATCATTTCGACTAGTAATACAGAAAATTGGCTTGTAGAATAGCACAATAGGATCATCTTGATCATCAAGAGTTACGCAATTAATCCACTGATTATTCTTATAGTATTTAACCAAGTTTTTGTCGCTGACATCTTGACCAAGCACAGCTAATTGACCATCGACTTCCACGCAGGCTTTTTGGATTAGGACATCGGCAGCTCGGCGAGATAGTCCTGTTGATTGAGCTAAGTATTGATTAAGGCGCATTTAGAAAATTAGTTAGATCTGTAAAAATAAGAATAGTATGTTCCAAATAAAGAAAACCCACCAATAATTACTAATAAAAGAATTAAAACCAAACCTATACCTGCACTGATACCACCGAGAAATTTAATTTTAGAATTATTAACGTTATATCCATACAAATATAAGCTTCTACCGATTAACCAAATAAAATTTGGTACCAAAAGTAGTCCGATAGTAAGAATACCAACGAGGCTAGTTTTAAGTTGCCCTCCGCTTTCTGGAGTTAAAAATGCTACTGCAGTGGCAAGTAACGGAAATTGGAGAAATACAAGCGGGATAAATAAATTATTAGCCTCTAATTGGTTCTGGTGAGCTCGAAAAGCCCGTTCGAAATTATCGTTACCAACTGTTTTTGGGGCAATGATTTTGTATTTACTACGAGCAGCTGATACCAGAATCTGAGCTACGAGAGTTAATATTACGGTTAGGACTATAACTAGTCCAAGAATGAATAAAGCTGTCATATTGTTTTAGGGTTTTAAGAATTTTTAGGTTTTAGAGTTACATTGTGATTTGGAAATTTGGTTCTCCAGTTCTTGGCTTGAAGGCTGGTCTAGCTCCTCTGTCGAATCCACCTGGTTTTGAGACTCGTGGGCCACGAAATCCACCGCGGTCGAAGCTTCTATCTCCTCCTCGATCATTACCTCCTCGGAATCCACCGCGATCACTCGATCCTCGGAAACCTCCTCGATTTCCACCTCGATCATTGCCACCTCGGTAACCACCTCGATTGAATCCACCTCGTGAATCAGCATGATCCATTGATTGGATTTCTTGAGCTGGCTCTTTGATAGCTATTGATAAGAGGTTAAGAGCGATATCTTCTAGGCTACTTGTTTCTTGTAGCTTGGCTAGGGCGGTCTTTAGACGATTACTAATCTTATCATTAGTCACAAAGTTTTCTGCAGCTGCGTCAAGTTGCTTCTGGTAAATCATATCGTTACTAAATGGTTCTAGTTTTAGAACTTGGGACTTAGTGTATTGCTCAATATTGCGTAGTAGTTGTCGATCTTTCCCTCCGCAAACGAATGAGTAAGACTTACCAGTTCGACCAGCCCGTCCAGTTCGACCAATGCGATGAATGTAATATTCTTTTTCGAATGGTAAATCATAATTAATAACAATATCAATATCTTTAACATCGATACCTCGGGCAGCTACATCGGTTGCGACTAAAACTTTGCTAATACCGTTGCGAAACCTTGCCATAATACGCTCTCTGTCTTTTTGCTCTAAGTCCCCATTGAGAACCTCAGCCTTATGACCAAGCGCTTGTAGTTCAAAAGCTACTTCAAGGGAAGCCGCCTTAGTGTTGGTGAAAACGACAGCCAGCTTTGGGTTGTCAACCATAATGATGCGAGACATTAATTCAATACGCATATCAGGTCGAATAGCGAAGTAGCCTTGAGTGATACTATCTTTGCTTACATTCTTTGGTGAGACATCAACGACCACTGGGTTGTTAAGGAATTTTCCAGATAAGTTTTGGATAGCCGCTGGCATTGTCGCCGAGAAAAGAAGGGTCTGGGCTTCTGGTGGTTTGGATTTTAGGATATTCTCGATGTCTGCGATAAAGCCCATATTAAGCATTTCATCAGCTTCGTCCAAGACAATAGTTTTTAGATTAGCTAGATTAACAACCTTTCGGTCAATAAGATCTTGAAGTCTTCCTGGGGTGGCGACTAGGATTTCTACCCCTTTTTGTAAGATAGCAATTTGCTTTCCATAAGGAGATCCACCGTAAACGGCTAGGGTGTTAAGACTTAGAGCCTTAGAAAATTTAAAGATTTCACTCTCTACTTGAGATGCTAATTCACGAGTTGGGGCTAGAACAAGTAATTGGATTTTACCGTTTTTTTCCATTGTATTGACAGCTGCTAAACTAAACGCCGCTGTTTTACCAGTTCCGGTCTGAGCTAAGCCGATGAGATCTCGACCACTTTGAATAACTGGAATTGATTGAGCTTGAATTGGAGATGCTTCGACGAACCCTAATAAGGTTAAAGCTGCTTGTAACTTAGGTTGTAGGTCTAAGCTTGTAAATAATGTGGGAGTAGTCATAAGTATTTTGTATTCCTGTTAATTAATAAACACAGGTTGACTTGCCCTCCAAACCAAAATCTACTTTGAGCCATACTAAAGGGCTTTAATCAAAACTTCAATAAAAATAGTGGTACAAATTAACCTATATGTATTAAGTCAGTTTGATTTTTCAAAAAAAGTCAATAGCTTGACAAATCCACCAAAAAAACTATTAATTCAGATATAACACATTTTATTCCGATAAATATAAGAAATACAACATTATGGCACGATATACTGGATCAAAGACCAAATTAAGCAAACGAGTAGGTAAAAACCTATTCCTAAAAGGAGCTCGAAGTTTTTCAGCTAAAGACGACTACGCAAGACGCCCACAAAAACCTGGAGTCCACGGCGTTTCAAAAAGACCAGCCAAATTATCTGAGTACGGTAAACAACTTAAGGAAAAGCAAACTCTTCGCTACACTTATGGCCTAATGGAAAAACAATTAGCCAACGTCTTCAAAAAAGCTTTCAAATCCAAAGGTGATACAGGTGTAACTGCAATGACTATGTTAGAGAGAAGATTAGACAACGTAATCTACAAAGCGGGTCTATCTAACTCTTTAGCCCAAGCAAGGCAGCTAGTTGCTCACGGTCATTTCCAAGTCAACGATCATAAGTGCGACATCCCTTCGGCTATGGTTGAGCAAGGAGATATCATTGCAGTTCGAGCTGGGAAAGAAGCCAAATCTGCTTTCTGGACTAATTTTAACCTACAAGTACCTCTTACTGTCCCTGCTTGGTTAGATACATCCAAGAAAAATACTATTAAGGTAATCAATCTCCCACTAGCAGATGACCTACCAGCTAGTATCAACATCTCTTCAATTGTAGAATACTATTCACGAAAAGTAGCTTAGTCTGGTATTAAGACCAACTAAAAAATTAACTCCCTATCAATTGGGAGTTTTTGTTTGAGTTTTTAATTTTTACAATCTAAAAATACTTTTATTTCAAACTTCCTAAGACTTCCAACTCATCATAATTATGCAGGATTTGGTTATCTGGTAGAGCTGTGCTGAGGACTGAATTCGGGTGGAATCCCCAAGTTACTCCATAAATCTGTTCAGCTGAGATATGTTGTTGAAATTCTTCAATATCCCCCAGGGTATCTGTAATGAATAAGCAAGTACCAAGATCCAATCCTTGATCGCTCAGGAACTCCAGTCCCTGACTCTTGGATATAACATTATCGAAAGTAATCATCTGACTAAAAATATCTTTATCTTGACCAAGTATCAACTCACAAGTTAATTGATAGTTACTGGTAAGTAGAATTTTTTTGTGAGGTAAATTTCGTAGAATTTCTAAAACTGGTTGAAACTTAAGTAGCTCGGTCTCTTGGAGTCCAAGGGCATTTTGCTTGATTAGATAATTATAATATCCAGTACTAAAGAACTTGCGAATCCAAGATAACTTGTTCGGATAATTATGCAAGGCTGTTTCGAATACCTTAGTTAAAGCCCAGTACTTAGAGCGAAAAAAAGTCTTAGCCAGATAATCAGCAACTGACTCATTGGTATCGGCTATAACTCCGTCAAAATCAATAATTAAGGTAGTATAATCCATTAGAAAAGAAAAAAGTTAAAAAAGTATTTATAAGTTTTGTGGTTTGATTGTACAGCAATCTTAGTAAGTCGTCAACTCAATAAAAAAAGGTAGAATTAATCTACCTAAAATTATTAAGAAACTTTCAATTAGAATAGCTTTTATTAGACTAATTCAGTTAAAGTTTGAGTGAAGTTATGTTTATCACCAGGAATGATATGAAGTCTTTGATTAGCCCAGATGTCTTGGTGACGATTCTTTGGAAGCATTCGCTTGATAGCTAAGTAGATAGGCTTTTTTGGGTCAACTGCTAACTGTTGTGATAGAGATCGAACCTTAAGAGATCCAATACGACCATTGTCATAGCGGAAGTAAGTTTTTTTCTCCATCTTTTTACCAGTGAAGACTAGTTTGGCAGAATTGATAACTACTACACAGCCACCCATATCAACGTGAGGCGTATAATTAGCTAAGTTTTTACCTGTTAAGGCTGTAGCAACTTTGGAGGCTAAACGACCAACTGGAACTTTGGAAGCATCGATAATGTACCAAGGGCGATTGTAATTAGTTGAGCTTGGGTTAGTAGTTTTTGTAGATGAATAAATTTGGGACATAATAATCTTTTATAATCTTAGATGATCTGAGAGGGTATTTATTTTGTTGGGGTTAGTCTAACCAAGCTCTTTTGATGGTCACTAAAGACGGCTGAAAGTTGAAATACTTGAGTATAACCTCCTACGCGGTCTTTGTATTGTGGAACAATCTCTTCGATAAGCTTTCGAGCTTCTTCTTCCTTTAGGAATGGGCGAACTTTTCTGTAAGCTAATTGTATATCGTCTTCTGATCGTCTTACTAAGGTAATAAGTCTTTCAAACTTAGATCGAAACCACTTAGCACGAGCTGAAAAGGTAGTAATTTGACCGTATTTAATAAGGGCAGTTGATAGGTCGATCCATAATCGGCGTCGTTCTTCTTCGGTTCTATGGAATTTTTGGGATTTTTTTTGATGGCGCATATCTCTAGTTTCACTCTTGTGACAGCGGTTAATTAAGCTGTCTCTTGAAATATTAATTGATAATTCAAATATCATTACAAAACTTTTTTTTGTCAAATTGGTTTGAAAAGATTATATAGGTCATTTTTATGTAAATATACTTTACATTTTATTTGACAATATTTTTTATACTTTGTAATATATGGTTATATGAATAACTTCCAACAACTATCAATTGATCAATCTCTAACCCAACAAGATTTGGCAGATACTCTCAGTATCTCAAGACCGACGGTTGCTAAGTTAATCAATAATTCCGATCTTCTTAGCGTTGAACAATTAAAAATTTTGGCTGATAAGTATAATGTAAGTACAGATTATTTGATGGGGAAATCTAGCTTGCCTAAGCCACTCTTTGATAAGCCTAATTCTGCACTGCCTGAGCCTGAGATGCGCGATAACATACCTCACAACTCCAAAGTCAAGTTTGAAAATGCTATGCTATATATCCTAGCCAAAATTGGCGCTCGACCTAATATTGGTCAAACAATACTTTATAAAATTTTTTATTTTCTCGATTTTGATTATTACGAAAAATATGAAGAGCAGTTAATCGGCTTAACTTATATTCGAAACCACTTCGGACCAACCCCAAAATACTTTAAGACCTTCATTGACCAAATGATTGAGGATGAGAAATTAGAAGAAATTAAAACTAAGTACTTCCGTAATGATCAAACTAAATATTTACCACGAGTAGATGCTAATATTAGCTGTTTTAATCCATTAGAGATGGCTCATATAGATTGGGAGATAAAACGATTCGAGAATATGACTGCAGCTGAAGCAAGTGAACTATCACATCAAGATTTACCTTGGCTAACTTCTAAACAAGGCGAGGTATTACAATATGAAAGTGTGTTCTATCGAAATGAAAAGACCAGTCAAAGAACATATCAAGATGACCAAGATTAATTATTCTACGACTGAAGAATTTGATAAAGATTTCAAAAAGCTGTCCAAAAAGTACAAATCTCTAGATGAAGATTTGGCATTGCTTAAAAATACTGTTCTAGAACCTTTTCATATTGGAGTTAATCCTAGCGGTAAAGATATTATATTCATAAATTCTAATGCAATTAAACTAATTCCAGGATTTGAGAATGAGCAATTCCAATTATACAAAGTAACTAAATTCGTATGCAAAGCCCTAAAAAACCGAGGGGCTCAATCAGGCATCAGAATAATCTATGCTTATTACAGGACAAAAATAAGTATTGAATTAGTCCAAATATACTTCAAAGCTGACTCAGAAAATATGGATTATGAACAAATAAGAGCTTATATGAGAGAGGTGATAAAAAATAAGTAACCCTATTTCAAAGCAGTTTTCTTATTAAGACTTCTATATTCAAGATAGAGAAAAATTATAAAAAGGATAGGGATTGGAAATATTCCAAAGTTAAAAATATTAGATACTGTACGTGAGATTGCATCATTTATATCTTTAAATTGAACTGGTAAAGTAAATAACACTGTAAAAATAATATATAGTGGTATATGGATAAGATTAAACCAAGGAACTGAAGTAGTTTTTCTAAAATTAGAATATAGAACTAGTACTCCATATAGTAATCCGTAAAACAATAGAGTTGAAACAGCCAACCATATAGCTAACGGTAAGTAAAATTCCCAGCTTTGGGGTTGTGGTACCCTGAAAGAAGGTAAAGATAGTACTCCGAGAATTGAAGATAAAAATGGTAACGAAAACAGGGCTACTTTGTAGGTTAGGACTTACGCACTCACCATATAAACGGAATACTGGGATTCGCCATTTCTTTCCTTAAGTAATCACTTAAAAGCCTTTCTTTTTGTTGATAAACTGT
>JAYWGL010000081.1:0-3982 GCA_043778275.1 Minisyncoccota bacterium | reverse complement strand
ATATTTGGGGTGTTGTAATCATGTTAATGCAATTAAGGCATTAATACCTGTGTAAGTTTTTATTTTTTGTTAAGTGGCTAGTGCGTAAGTCCTAATTTATAACTTTGCAATATATTGCAATATAGAATAGCAAATTTTTTTAAAAAACTCAAGCTAATTTAAACATTGGCAAGAATAGTTTGACAAGCAGCAAAATTTTAGATTATAATTGGGTTATAATACTCAATTCCAAATACACTTATTTGCTTATATTACGAAATTTATGATTTTTATTAAAAAAAATAGTGAGATCTCAACCCAAAAATTAGTTTCACTTTTCATAAAGCGGGTCAAAAAATCCAATTTAGTTGCAAGAAAAAGAAAGACAGCTAACTATATAAAACCAATTTCTAGCCTGCAACAACATCGAAAAGCTGTTAGAAAAGCTAAATATTTAGAAGCTCAGATTTCTGGGTCTAAATTAGCTAAGAGAATATAAAATGACAAATTATCGACGAAAAAAAGGTAAGCCAAAAATTATCTCAAAATCTTACTTTATCAATGAAAGAATCCCATTCGACTCTATGCGTCTTATTGACGACGCAAATGGCATGATAGGTATTTTATCAAAAGATGAGGCTTTAAAAATGGCGGATGAGCAGGGCAAAGATGTAATTCTAATTAATCCAAAATCTGAACCCCCTATAGCCAAGCTTATTGAATACTCTAAATTTAAGTACCTAATGGACAAAGCGGAAAAAAGCCGCGTCAAAGGCGGTGATGAAATTAAAACACTAATTGTTTCTGTCAGGATAGCCATTCATGATCTAAAAGTCCAAGCAAAAAAAGCTGACGAATTTCTATCAAAAGGTATAAAAACACGGCTTCAAGTTAAAATGCAGCGTCGAGAAAAATCTCATCCTGAGGTTGCAGTAGAGACAATGGGCAAGTTTTTAGATTTACTGACATCTGAATATACAATCGAGGCTGAACCAAAGCTTATAGGAGACAGCTGCGTAGCGCTTTTAAAGCCAAAGAGTAAATAAAAAGTCACACAGTTAAGTCAATTTTTTATGAGTTATTTTAGAAATACAACTGGTATTAAGTCATTTAACACTCTTCAAGTTGTAAGTTTAGTTGGACTAAGTCTTCTAATCATTAGCCTACCTATTCAGGTCCACGTATTTAGCCAAATCACGTTACCTAATTCATTGATTTCATTTAAAGAATCAGAAGTAAAAAAGCTACCAACTCAAGTTCTCAATCAAGATTTTGATAAAAACCTCGAATCAATTCAAGAAGCCTTAGAAGCTCAAAAAAATAAAGTCATGGAATTAAAAATTCCTAAAATAGTAGTTAAGCCAGTCGTCGCTGTTGTCACACCTCTTCCATCTAGTAGTATAACCCCTCCAATTGTTATAAAATCTGGAACTGCTGGGGATCCTACAGTCCAAGAGTTAAAAGATTTAATTAATGTAAATTGCGTAAAATATAGCTGTAATTCTGAACAATTAATTCGAGTTATGATGTGCGAAAGCGGAGGTACTAATCATCGCAATACCTTTTACAAGGGTCCTTTTCAATTTCTTAGCTCAACTTTTTATGCTAATGCTAAGAAATTAGATATTATAAATCCTGATATTTTAGACGCTCGTCAGCAAGTGCTAGTGGCTTCCTATATGTTTGGCATAGGACAGGCTAAACAGTGGGGATGTAAATAAGTTCGTTGATACTTTATTAAGATATGCCAGTTCAAAAAACACAGTATCAATGTAGTTCCTGTAACTATATTTCTAGTAAATGGCTCGGAAAATGTTCAAGTTGCCTTTCTTGGAATACTTTTATTGAACAAACTATTGATAATACCAAAAATAAAGCCCTTATCTGGTTACCTAGTAATACAAGTAAGCAATTTGTTCAATTAAAAGATTTAGATACGGACTTGCATACTGCCGATAACCAGCTTTTCTATTCTTTTGCTAGTGAGGATTTAAACGCTTTTTGGAATCGAGGCATTCCTTCTGATGCTGTAACTTTACTTTCTGGTGAGCCTGGACTTGGCAAGTCAACTCTGGCATTACAATTACTTCGCTCCCTGCACCTCGCTAAGTCCCATCATACAGATGATTTTAGACTATTGTATATTTCAGCAGAAGAAAGTATTAATGAGTTAGCAAGGCGGTCAATAAGGCTCAATGTAACTGATCAAATTCACTTAGCTCAAATGAATCAACTAGAGCAGATTGAAACCATTATTAGAGAGTTAAAACCAGCTGTTACAATCATTGATTCAATCCAAACTATTTATAGTAGTAGCATTGCCTCTAATCCAGGTTCTGTAAGTCAGGTAACTTCAGTCACAAGTCGCCTATTAATTCTAGCTAAGTCTCTAGGTCTGAGTATTTTAATTATAGGGCATGTGACTAAAGATGGGTCGATAGCAGGACCAAAAACATTAGAGCATATGGTGGACTCTGTACTTTTAATAGAGAGATCGGATAATTTAATCTACAGAACACTAACATTTACCAAGCATCGTTTTGGTACGACTGATAACTTATTGCTGCTTAAAATGCAAGAGGATGGTTTGTCCATAGTCCAAGATCCGAGCCTTGCCCTCCTTGAAAATATTGAAAAGGGGGTTGGTATTTGTTATGGGGTTGGTATGGACAAAAACTTGACTTTTGTAGTTGAGTTACAAGTCTTAGTATCTAATCCAGTCAATCAAGCTTTTGGAAGGCGTGAGTCAATCGGTTTTAAATCCTCCAAGCTTAACGCTATACTTGCAATTATGGAAAAATATCTTTATCTAGATATAAAAAATCGCGATGTTTATTTACAGGTTACTGGAATGCCAAAATCAATTCTTGATGATAACTTAGACCTTCCGATTATGCTTGCGGTTATATCTTCTTATCTTAATAAATCCGTAGAAGAGATCATTAATACTGTAGATATGAAGCCCAAACAGGTATTTGCTGGGAGATTAACATTTAGTGGAAACTTAAGAGTCCCGACTAATTTAGATCAGCGTAAAAACATAGCCAAGCAACTAGGATTTGAGTTTAACCCCAAAATTGAATTTGGAAATCTAAATAAATTAGCCAAGGTGATCACTCGTTAACAACTAAAGTATTAGCAATTTTATCCGACAGACTTTGACCTCTTACTGAAAAATAGATATTACAAAAGCTGTAAAGTAGAATTAGTATCATTAATATTTGAATAGAAACTATGAATGACTGATTTACTGACTGAGGGTTCTTTGATATATATATCATGTCAACCCATCTAATGAAGAGTGAGATCTGTAGTACAGTAAAAAATAATTCCCTCCAAAAGTTTTGAACCAGTCTTAGGTTGGGACTTTTTTTTGTGTCATTAATAATTTTAATTCTAAATAATTGCTTCCCAAAAGTTGCCCCTAAGTTTTTTACTGGGATATAAACAAAGTAAAATAAATTACAAATCATTGTTAAAAGCAAGGCCAAGACATAGTAGTTTTTAAGTAGTTCAAATGTTTCTTTACAGCTGTATGTCTGCTTTATTTCATAAAGCGTATTGCCTCCGAAGCATTCTAGTAAATTGGAACTAATTTTGGATTCTGGAATACTTATTAGGCCTAATGAGAGTATAAAAATACAAAGAACGATACAGAATAAGTTTATAAGGATAATATCAAAAATGCGAGCTGAAACTCTACTCCAACTACTTGCTAGGGAATACTGATTACTTGGCCTAGGGTCAATATGCTTAGCTCCCATAATCGCTAAAGTATCGTGTTCTAAAATACGATGGAGCTGTTCAGAGTTAATTTGAGTACCTGTATTATCCATAGTTAATTTTCTATGATAAAAATTTTGAAAAAACTGCTATTGAGATTATGTTTAACCCTTTAGGGTGTTTTGTCAATTGATTGACGAACCTGTCTAGTTAATCTTGCCCAATATTAAAGCCTTGGTTTAGATAAGGCATTATGAAGTACTTTATCACCAAGGCTAAA
>JAYWGL010000080.1:0-3985 GCA_043778275.1 Minisyncoccota bacterium | reverse complement strand
GAGTTTAGAGGCTATGACCTTGCTTGCAGGAATAAAGTTACGGTTGTGATGTGGGGTAGGTGGATTAACTAGACAGGTTCGCTTTTAGATTGGTTTTTTAGACGATCTTGTTCCTTTATTAGCGAGTCCTTAGCCTCTTGCTTCATCATCGTAACAATTGCTTGTGTGATAGCTTTTTTGATTGTAAGATGCAGATCAGCTCGCACTGCTTTATCACCACCCTCAGAGAGATAAAGAGCGTCATTAAGAAGTTTTTTCTGATTTTCAAGTTGATTCGGTATTGTAATAGGGCTGTTGCGGGTTCGGTCAGTAACGGGTGAAATAGCAAAATTAAAGTATTTTGGGAAGCGTCGCACTCTATCCTTTAGATTAGGATCTAACTCTTTTTTTGGACTATAGACACCTGTTTCTGGATTGTATTCTAAGTAGTTGTTAATACTGCTAAGGATATTATTATAAACCCTCAGAATTATGAATATATATCTTTGAGTTAGTACAACTGCCTCAACCTGACTGTATTTAACAGTTTCTATATCTAGTGTAACGGTTGGTTTAGCTTGTGGAATTTTGTATTTATATTCAAGGAGGGCTTTATATAAAACAGGGTGTTGAGCAATTAGAGTTCCCCACTCTTCTTCTTCACTGCTTGATACATTAGTAATATTTGGTTTTAGATATCGGTAAATTTTACTGTCGTCAGATTGCATTGATTGAAGTAGTTGACTGAGTGATTCTGGGCTACTCTCTCTATTAAAAACCCATTTTACAAATGCACCGTAGGCTGATTTATCTTTTGTATTTTTACCCTCTTCAATTTTTACTTGAAAAGTTAGGATCTTTTTATAGACAAGAATTAATCTTTTTAGAATTCTATAAATTGCAAACATTTCGCCTTGTGAAAAGTTTAATGAGCCCTTTTCTATGTTTAAAAAAAAGCAATTAATATTTGAGGTCTTACCTTGATCAATGTTTGTTCTAAATAATCCAAGGCATTGAGTCAAGTACTCTGCTGATTGGGTTTCGATAACGTGTTGAAGCCTAGGATTGAACCCTGGTTGTTTACTAAAAATATTTATAATTTCAACTAGATTAGCTAAGACCTCTTTGAAGGTGTCTTCAATTATTTCTGGTCCGTTAGTTTCCAGTGTCTTAAATGCTCGGATTAATTTACTCAACGGCATTGCTATTTTTATTTTTGAGGCCTTTGACATCCAGTCAAGTTCTGTGGATAAAGTTTTTTTAGTCTGCTCTGATCGTTTTTTTTGCTGGTTTTCTCGAGCTTTAGCTCCGGCTTTTTCTCTGGTGTTGAATGGAACGTAAGGATCTATTTTTGCTGGGTCGAAAAATTCTGTCATAAAATTAGAATTGGGAATTGATTTTTGGGAAAAATTGTCTAAATAACTAGTGAGTATTCGGGTTTTGTCAATAGCAATAAGCTTTTAGTGAACAATGTTAATAGAGTTACGGGTCTTGTCTATAAGGATTTTTTGGGTTAGAATAGTGTTCTATGACTTCAGTTCGCATTCAATCTCTCAAAGCAATCCAAATTTTAGACTCTCGAGGTTTTCCTACAATTCAAGTAACGATCTCCGCGATGAACCCAGATGATCCAATTGATAACAAAACCTACTACGCTAAAAGCTCAGTCCCAAGTGGTGCCTCCACTGGCAAATGGGAAGCTCTAGAACTTCGTGATAATGATAAAAAAGATTATGGAGGTAAGGGAGTTAGTAAGGCTATTGAAAATATTAATCAAATCATCGCCCTAAAACTCATAGGTCAAAAATTTAACCAAGCAATGGAGGTTGATGAATTAATGATACAGCTTGATGGAACAATAAATAAGTCAAAGCTTGGAGCAAACGCAATCTTGGCAGTGAGTAACGCTGTCCATAGAGTAATGGCAAAAATTGCCAAAAAAGAACTATTTGAGTATTTGCGTCAGGAATACTTTAATTATCTAGGTGAAGATTATAAGATACCAAGGTTAATGTGTAATATTATCAACGGTGGAGCGCACGCTGATAGTGGACTAGATATTCAAGAATTTATGATAGTTCCAAAAAGCTCGAACATTAGAGATGGGGTCAAAGTTGCAGTTGAAATCTATCACAATCTCAAAAGTGATCTTCACAAGGCTAAGCAAGTTACAAGTCTCGGAGACGAAGGCGGCTTTGCCCCGCAGCTTAAAAGCAGCTATGAAGCCCTAGATCTCATTACCAAGAGTATTAAGGAATCGGGCTTCGAGAGTGAGTGCGATATTGCTTTGGATGTAGCTAGTAGCGAATTGTTAGACTCCGAAACTAACCTATACAGACTGGACGGCAAAAATCTTACTGCTACAGAACTAGTTGTGGAATATAGTAAATTAATTACCAAGTACGATATAATTTCAATAGAAGATGGTTTAGCTGAAGACGATATAGAAGGTTGGGAAATCGCTAAGCAAGACTTGCAAAGTAACGTCCATCAGATCGGCGACGACTTGTTTGTTACAAATACCAAGAGATTCCAAAAGCTAGGGCTAGAGCAAAATCTTGCCAATGGAATCCTAATTAAACCAAATCAGATTGGAACCATCCTTGAGACGGTGCAAGTTATTAATCTTGCTAAGAGCAATAATTACATAACCGCCATTAGTCATCGAAGCGGCGAGACAGGAGATACCCTAATTAGTGACTTGGCGGTGAGCTGCAATAGTCAATTCATCAAGCTTGGAGCTCCAGCTCGCGGGGAGCGAATTGCCAAATATAATCGATTACTTGAGATCGCCGAAATAATCTAAATTTGATTTTTGATTGTTATTCGAAAACTATTTCTTGCCCTTAATTGGGCATTTTTTTGGTGGGATTTGACAAATAAAAATAACTTACCTAACAATGATAACACTTTTTATAAAGCAACAAAATTTCACGACTTTATGTTAAAAAAACTAATACAACAAACAAATAAATATTTAGGTACCTTTCTTCGCTATGGAGGTATTACAGCTATACTTGTAGCTAGCGTTCTCGGGAGTAGTCTAGGATCTTCCATTCCTTTTGGTGATATAAAAGTAGGGGCAGCTCCAACATATCTCTGCCCTGATAATAGCGCTCCTGATGCCAATGGCAATTGCAATATTAACCAATCAGGAGTCTTTGAGTGTCCATCTGTTCAATTGACATACCAAGAAGTACTTCAAAACAATCAGAGCCCAAATCCCGCACCTCTTTATGGTAATGGACGTAAAGTTCAAGACCCTCTTCCAGCTGGTGTAATAATGGTATATCCCCCAAGCTTATCAGCTGCAATATGTACTAATCGGTCTGATTTATATAAAGCTGGAAAGTGTCCAGATGGATTTGGTTTAAGACATTATCAATTAGCTGCAGGTGTCTATGGAAGTAGTCTCCAAGGTAACAATCAAGTTGATATAAATGAGGATTACTATCAAATTATGAATGTGCAAAACACTAACGATACTACTCAAAATGGACTATGTGCAGAAATTTTTCAATTTCCAAATGGAAGTAAATTACCAGGGGCAGGGCGAGCTAGAGTTTGTCCAGCTGGATATGGTGCTATGTTTACTGAGAATATGACAATTGGTGGTAGCGATACACCACAAAACATAGCATCACCAAAAAATAAATTTGCAATGTGTAAAGCTTATACCTATCCTTCGCCGTTTACAATGGGACTTACAGCTGGAGATACCCCTGCTTATATTAATTTGAGTTGCGTTGATAGGGGTAAGTCAGTATTTGGTCAATTTGATTATAACTATGATCATCCAGCCATCGCCCAACTCTGCGGCCCATCCTCCCCTCAACCAGCCTCAGTCATCGGCTATGCATCCACAACCACCTTTACCTGCCCAGCTGGTCAATATCTAGCTACAGCAGGAGTAGACTCTTGTACACCTTGCGCGGCTAATACCTATTGCCCTGGAGGAGTTAATCCAGCTCCTATTCCTTGCCCAGCAGGTACTAGTTCCCCAGTT
>JAYWGL010000079.1:0-12531 GCA_043778275.1 Minisyncoccota bacterium | reverse complement strand
ACAGTAGACATTGAAGTATTAAAGAACATTTTGACTAATTTAGTTACTGTTCCTGAATCGGTAGAGATTACTAGAGAAGTTGATGAATTAGGTGTTCAGTTATCCGTACGGGTTAACGCTGCTGATATGGGACTTGTTATAGGTCGTAATGGAGGCATGGCTAAAGCCATCAAAACTGTTATGACCGCAATTGGAATGGCTCATAAGATGCGAATTCGAGTTCAGATTTTAGAGCCAGATGGAGCTAGTAAGTATAGCGGTGCCAATCCACAAGCTGCTGTGCAACCAACTCAAGACAATAAGTCAGAATATGACGAATTTGCCCTTAATTAAAAAATCATCCCTGTAACTTATAAGTGGCAAATCAATCCATTAGACCCACTGGGTCTTTTTTGTTGACAAACATCTAGAAATCACCAATTATAGTACATATGTCTATTATAAAAAATTCCGAAGATTTGGATAATCTAAGATATTCTTGCAGGATATTAATTAGCTGCTTTGAACACCTTGGTCAAAAAATTAAATCTGGGATAAGCGCTGGAGAGCTTGATAAATTCGCAATTGAGTTTATAAGGAGCTATGGAGGGGAACCAAGTTTTTTGGGTTATCAAGGGTTCAAGTACGCTGTCTGTACAAGTATTAATGATGAAGTAGCTCACGGAATCTCGCCAACAACCAAAATAATCCCTGATAATTCGTTAGTCAAATTAGATATGGGTGTAAAGTACAAAGGTATGGTGAGTGATAGTTGCCGCACATATATTATTGGTGAGGTCGATGAAAAATACAAAAAATTAGTTGAGGTTAATAAAGAGGCAATGATGGCAGGTATTAATGTAGTCAAAGCTGGGACAAAACTCGGTGATATTGGATTTGCAATTGACAGTATCGCCAAAAAACATGGTTATGGTAATGTCTATGAACTTGGGGGTCACGGTGTTGGTTATGAAGTCCATTCTAAGCCTTTTGTGGCTCACCAAGGTAAGAAAGATACTGGTATTCGACTGCAAGAAAACCAAGTAATCTGCATTGAACCAATGTTTAATCTAGGTAGTGCTGATGTAGTCTTTGATCAGACTAAGAGTGATGGTTGGACAGTTAAGTCTCGAGATGGGTCTTGGTGTGCCCAGCATGAACACGAAATTTTAATCACAAAAACTGGTTCAGAAATTTTGACTCAGATTACGCCTGATAAAATATTCCCGATTATCCACAGTTAAGAGAGTTTTAAATATAAATTATGTTCAATCTTTTAAAATGGGTATCTATCAGTATAGTTATAGCTGGGATTTTAGCTTCTCTTACTTATTTTTTCGTAATCTATCTAAAACCACGCTTAGGTCAAGAAAACTCTGAAGTGATAAATTCAATTCAAATCAAAAATACTAATGAGATTAATGATAATTCCTTTCAAAAAATTACAAAGTACCTTCCTTTTGACTTGACTCAATTAGAGTTTGCAATCACCGAAGAGCAGCACCAAAAAGGTTTGATGAATCGTAAAGAACTCTGTTCAACCTGTGGGATGATTTTTGTTTATAAAGAGCCTGATTCGCGAACTTTTTGGATGAAAAATACTTTCGTTTCTTTAGATATTATTTTTTTGGATAATGATTTTAGAGTGATAAATATTGCTTCAAATACCAAAGCTAACCAAACCTCTGAACTCTATAGTTCGCAAGAACCTTCTCAATACATTCTAGAAGTACCTGCCAATTGGGCAAAAAGTAAGGGTGTAGATAAGAGATCTATTATAGATTTTAAAAGTGTGATAGAAAATTAGAACAAAATTAGCCAATATGACTAAAATCCTAAATCAAACGCTAAAACAAATCCTGAAAAAATATCCTAATGAACTTGGGAGAAAATTGTTACATATTGTTACTGTGGCACTATGTTTGGGACTAGTCTCGATATTTAACCCTGGGATTGTGGTATTTATTATTAGTTGTATTACATTATTAGTTTTTTTGGTTGACACTCTGAACTTATTAGATTTTTTTAAAAATGTTCGCAGAATATCTTTTGGGCATTATTTTATGGCTCTAGGTATTATTGTAACATTGCTTTTTTATTCTGTGTTCACAAATTACGCTGCTTTGGTATTTGCTTTTTTGGTACTTGGAGTTTGCGATCCTTTGGCTGTTTTTGGTAAGCCAGCTTATAACTTCTTGGTAGGGACGAGTAGTTTTACATGGTTAAAAGGGCTAACATTCCGTGGTAAAACAATCACAGGCTCATTAATCTTCTTAGTCTCATCTATTTTGTTGACTATCACTTTTTTGTTATTGACTGGAGCTAGTCTCGAAATTAAATTACTGATTAAGCTTCTAGTTAGCTTGATTATTTTAACTGGGATTGAGTTTTGGAGTGTTTGGGGTGTCGATAATCTGACGTTACCTGTTGGAGCATTTGCTCTTTATCAATTTATTACACTCCCCAGCTAATGACAATACGCCCTTTTAGGTCATCTCCAAAGCACTTAATCAAACTGTTAGGAATATCGTCACTGAATTTGATTGCCTTTTTAACAAATTCTGGTGGTAGGCTATGCTGGAGTCTTGGGCTGTAACTCTGTTGAATTGAATGGGTTTTATTATTAATGTTTTTAACTAAAGTTACAATCTCTTTTACGGTGAGCTCTTCGCTAATAATTTTGTGGGCAATAATGATCTGAGTTGATTGGTCCAGGTTAACTAAGTAGCGAGCTTGTGATTCTGTAAGTTGCTTAGTAGCAAGTAGGTCTTGAATGTACGGCGTTAATGTTAAGAGTCGAAGATAATTTTTAATGTATTGGACAGATTTACCCAGAATTGACGCCACTTCTACTTCAGTTGAATTATGGACCCTCATCAACATTTGGATTGTTTTTGACATTTCTAAAGAAGATAAGTCTTCTCTTTGTAGATTTTCCATCACGGTGATGATGGATTGTTGCTTATCACTTAGTCTGGTATGGGATTTTACTATTGCTGGAATTTTTTCTTTATCGAGTTGTCGAAATGCCCGAAGTCTCCGTTCTCCAGCAACCAGCATATAGCGATAAAGGCCTTCCTCAGATTTTTCGGAGTTTTTAATTAATATAACAGGTTGTATCAAGCCGTTTTGGCGTATATCTTCAGCTAGGCTGTTAAGAGCCTCAGTGTCGAAGTATTCGCGCGTTTGGAATGGATTACTGACATCGATTAAATCTAATGAAACCTCTTCTAGATAATCCAAATCTGGCTCAGCTTTAATTTGCTCTTGGATCTTCAGTTGACCCCTCTGTGTGATTTCCCTTGTGATTTTAGATTTGGGTTGAGCATTAACACTTAGAAGCGGTGATGGTTTGACTGGTAGGTTACTTATAGGTTCATAATTGTTATTGAGAGATTGCAAGCTTTCCTCGCCAAAATAACTTTCTAAAATATTTCCTAATTTTTTACCTAATGCCATCTTAATTTTTTTTGATTTAATATCTAAACTATGTTAAATAAAATCAAAGTTTATTCCTTTGTCAATTTCAAGAAGCTGTCTGTTTGAGTGAGCATTCAAATCGTATATAATAACCAACTTATAAAAATCATTTTAAGTATTTTTTGCTTTTTTATGCGATAAACTTGACAAAAACACAATGTTATCCAATATTACATCTACTATAAATTTCAAATTATTAATTATAATTTTTTACACAAAACTATTATGGGAAGAAAACGTACATTAACTCAAATCATCAAATTAGAATTTATCAACATAGGTGAACTAGCTACTCTATGTGAAGAGACCTTCAATTCCACAGACAAATTTCGACAAAGTACACTAAAGTTTTATTGCGAAATGGGAATACTGCCTTTTCACCAAGCAGGCGCGGGACTTAATCGAAAATTTAATCGAGTAGAAGCACTAAAGAGATTAAAAGAAATCGACACACTAAAACATTCAAAGCACTTTACAATTGATGACATTGTCCAATATTTCAAAAAAAAGGAAGAAAAGAATGTAGCGGCAACAGCATAAGAGATAAAATTCTTGACGGGATTATATAGTTTTGATTAGATGTAAACATACAATCTGAGCATACCCTATATGTCCCAAACTACTCTTGACCCTAAATGGTTAGCCAAAAAAACATTTGATTTATATCAATCTCACGGAGTCCCAATTGAAATCAGTGAATATCTGATTGAGCAAGAGAGACTTGTTTTGGATGTAGATTTTTTACAAAGTCTAATAGACAGCCACCAAAAGTTGTCTCAGTCGAGTTCCACTGCTCAGTTTAAGTCAGGTTTGGGATCCACCTCCGATAGTGCAATCGCGATGCATACCGCGACTCATATCCTACACAGCGTCTTAAGAAAAATGTTTGGAAATCAGCTCCATCAAATGGGGTCAGCTATATTAGAAGACAAGGCGCGTTTTGATATTAATATCAATTCTAGTGAATTAACTCCAGATATAATAACCAAAATTGAGGAATCAGTCCAAGCTATAATCAACAAGAATCTTAATATGACTTCAATTGAAACTTCCCCAGAAGAAGCTAAAGAACTTGGGGCTATAGGGCTTTTTGGTGAAAAGTATGGAAGTAAAGTAACTGTCTATACTCTAAGCGATGAAAATGATACTTATTCACGTGAGTTTTGCGGCGGTCCTCATATAAAAAATACTAATCAAATTGGCAAATTCCAAATTCTGAAAAAAAAGTCTATTGGCAATAATCTAACTAGGATTGATTTTAGTGTGAGTCTCTAAGAATCTTTGGAAGTCTTTTTCAGTATTTATCTCGGTCATCGGAACTCCGAGACTTTCAGCCACCCTGACTTTACTACCGCTATTTTGACCAGCTAGCAAAAAGTTAGTTTTTTTAGTGACGCTACTAGCAACCTTTACCCCGAGATTTTCTAGCCTTTCTTTGAGTGTGGTTCGAGAAATGTCCATAGTACCAGTTATAACTGCAATTTTACCTGCGAAGAGAGTATTGGCTTGAACATCTTTTTTGATTAAAGTAAGATTAACACCTTGGCTATCTAATTTCTGGAATCCTTCAAGTAAGTCTTTATATCGGGTCGATTCTAAAAATGAAGCTAATGAATCAATTACCACATGACCAATACCATTTTTTTCAGCTAATTGGGCTTTATCTAACACCTGTAGTTTTTTGAGAAATTCAGAGATTTGCATATTAATAATAATAAAATGGGTAGTAGAGATAACCTTCTTTTGTTAAGCGGTTAGAATATACACTCTTCCAGTTGTTGCCCTGAATTTCTAATTTAACATAATTATTAAAATCAGAATCAAGGTAAAAACAATAGATCTCTAAACTTCGTGATTCTGGTGAATAGTTAAGTATTTTGTAGCCAGAAACAGTCTGATTAGGTATTTCAAGCTTGCAGATTGAGGTAGTATTGATACTTTTGGAAAACTTTTGGGTATTGTATTCAGCCTTAAAATAAGGCCAGATCAGCAAAGCAATTAAAGCCAAAAAAATAACAATCCCAAAAAATCGACCTAATTTATAGTTACTATAATCTGTAGTCTTCATACTTGATAAAAAACTTTTTTATAATTTTAGATATCTTTGGGTTGCTAGCATTGCTGAAAATCCACCGATAATTAGACCTAGTATGTTAGTTATTGTTAAACTGATATATAAACTACTAGACAGCTCTGTTAGATCTTTGGCAATATTAAAATTGAACAAAGCGGAAAGACTAGGAGCTAAAAAGTTAAACATCGGGATGAAGATTATAAATACAAAAATTGATGCCAAAAAGTTGTATAAAATTCCTTCGGCGATAAAAGGTCCACGGATATAGTTATTAGTAGCCCCGACTAATCTCATAATTTCAATCTCTTCTCTTCTTGAGTATATAGCTATCCTAAGAATATTAACCATCACCAAAGTTGAGATAGCGCTAAAAACAATGAATAAAGCAGATCCGATTATAGCAGTCCAATAGTAAGCCTGCTGTAAGAAATTAATAAAATCTTTAGGTCCATCAACATTAGAGACAACGCTTTTATACTTATCTTGAGAGGCAAATTTTTCAACATTGGTATAAAAATTAACATTAGATGGTATGACCTTAAAAGACTCTTTGAGAATTTTAGTTTTATTACCATTTTGTTCTTGGGCTCGGATAAGATTATCGTAAGAAGAAGATGTGAAAGGATTATTTTTATATTCCTCCTCTGCTCTCTGTGAGTCTATAAAGATGAGTTCTTTAACTTCATTTTGGGCTTTAAGATCTTGCTCCATCTGTAGTCTGTCAGTCGCTGGCGCGTCTTTTTTTATATATATGTAAACCACTGATTGATTGTCAAAACTCTTTAGAGTGTATCCCACAACTACCCAAATACTACTCATCATAGCAACAGAAAGTAAACTGACAAATATAATAAAAATTGCAGTTATGGATAACCAGAAGGATCTGATTAGGTTTTTTAAACCTTCTGTAACTGAGTGTTTGAGCATTTTACGGGGTTAATTTTTGGATAATTTATTTTTGGTTCTTGTATTAAGACTTGTTTAATATGGATGTCTTGTCAAACTAATTTAAATCAGGGATTGACCATAACAAGAAAAGATGCGATATTTGGAATATAATATTCAGGATCATGCCTAATCTTAATGAATTAATAACTATTATAGTCAACCTAGTATCAGATTACTATTTTCCAGTACTTATTAGCGTACCTATATCACTCCTTTTATATTTAATTTTTCATCGCTACAATCATTCAATTGTAGTTAATCTCGGTGATCATAGATGGCTTATAAAATAGATTATTAAAATAATTATTAATAGCCTTCACTATCTATAGGTAGCAATTCTACTAGCTGACTAAGCTTGGTACGGATATCCATCATTGCCGTGTAAGTCCCACAAATGAAGAAATTACTTGGGTTAGTCTTATTTTCTTCTATAATCCTCTCAATAAGACTATCCGTGTCGGGCAGGTAATTATCAATATCGACTGGAATATTCGACGCTTGTAGACGAAGTAACATATCTAATCCGCGAGAACCCCCAGCAAAAAAATCTAAATGCTCGTATTTAAGTGGCTCTGATTTAATAATATCAGATAGTTTTTCCAGGTTAGAATCCCATATCCAAGATACATCTTTACCATCGGCTATATTGTCATTAATTAGAATGCAGGAACGGACAATTTGACCAGTAAGATTTTGGGCAAACTCTGGGATAAGGCTTAGGACTTGATCAAGCCCACTCGGGTTTTTGACTAGATTGAGAACGATAATAGCCCCCTTGTAGCGAATAATTTCCCCGCGTCCAAAGACGGGCTGAATCCCAGAAACCTCATTTGATAAGTTTTTTTCAAGTTGGATCTGGGAGCTAACTAATCCAGCCAATATATTATATATGTTATACAACCCTGGTAAGTTGCAAGAAACGGGGCTAGTTTTATCTTCGATATCAGTGAAATCAAAGTGAGTTCCTCGCCAATTGGTCGTAATATTACTAGCTTGCACTTTCTTAATTAGAGTAATTTCTTTATCGTTATTTTTTTCGTATTGAATTTGAGAACTTTGAGTTTTTACACCGAATCCAGTAACTTGGGTTATAGGAAAGCTATTGGGTATAAAGGACAAAAGTTTGACATCATCAGAATTGATAATTAATTCCAAGTTTGGGTTATGGTTCTGTAGCTCCTTGATAGCAGTTGTGAAATACTGCCCAGTTTGATCGGTTGAGCCGTAAGCATCTAATTGATCCCGAAGTAGGTTAGTAATAATTAGTTGATCGGCTCGTATATGCTTTGATAGTTTTGGTAGGGTGGCTTCTTCAACTTCAAGGACTGCAATTTTGATTTTTGGAGTCAGTCCCCAATTTATATTGTTGATGAGACATGTAGCAATACCTCTCATAATATTAGCACCACCGCGATTGGTAACTACTGAGTTTCGCTGGGAGAGTAACAGGTGGTTTATGACTCCACGAGTAGTAGTTTTGCCATTAGTTCCCGTTATCAAAATTATATAGTCGAGATTTTGGGTAAGAGGCTTAATCAAAAATGGCCAATACAATTCTATTAATATACCTGGAAGACTGGTTGCATTTTTACCAAGGAGCCGACTAAAAGTAGTTGCGATACTTGCAAATAGCTTAACGACGATTAAAAGAAGGAACATATTATTTCAATCCTTGACAAATATTTTGACTTTGTCCACTATAAAAAATGGAAGTGTCGCCTAGTGGTCTATGGCGCCTGTCTTGAAAACAGGTTGGCGAAAGCCTCGTGGGTTCGAATCCCACTACTTCCTCCATCTTTCGTTATATTCCTTCACTGCTTTTTAGCAGTTTTTATTTTTCATTTATTTTTCATATGCCAGCAGTCTTATTAATAATAGCTCTCAATGTAGCAGTTTTTATTCTACCTTATCTTGTTAAGTTTGGTCCAAGTACAAGTTCTTCAGTTAATTATCTGACTCGACTTTTAGCAAAAGACAATCAAGCTATTGATAACGGTCAATGGTACAGGCTTTTGACATCTAATTATATGCACACTGATCCGTTTCATATTTTATTCAATATGTATTCTTTGTGGTCAGTTGGGAACTCAACTTTAGTAGTGTTTCGAGAGAGCACTCCGATTTTTTTGACAATTTATACACTCTCAGGGATTGGTGGGTCATACCTTTCCAAGTTACTTAGCCCAACTAATTCTATCGGAGCTTCTGGGGCTATTTTTGGGTTAGCAGGATCTTTAATATCATATGCTTTTATGTCACGTAATTATGATATGCTGTCTAATCTTTTGTTAGTTATTGGAGTTAATCTTATACTTCCTTTTGCAATGCCTAATCTGAGGATTGATAATTATGGACATCTTGGAGGTCTGATTACTGGGCTTCTGCTTGGGGCACTGGTGTATGTCTGGCAGAGATAAATAAGCTACTGGCAATATGACCTCGGAGATGGTTAACTTTTTTTATTTTTAGGGATTTATTATACTTTATTTTGGTAAAAAATTGAAGACTTTTAGCTAATTCTAAACCGACTCTAAGCGCAGATGGTAATCCAGGTTCTGTAGTGACAGAAATCGTATCAATAAACTGTAATAAATCTTGAGGCTTAGAGATACTTTGTAAGTTAATATGGGAAATATTAGTTATCTCAAGATTAAGTTTTAGGGCTGCGGTTGATTGGATTAAGACATCTTCAAGCAGATAGTGAATAGCATTGGTATGAAGTCTAGCACCAATCTCAGGTACGACCCCACCATATTGTCGGTGAAGTTTTATCTGAGAGCTGACGACTTGACCTAGGATTTGGGTCTGATTTATCCGTGTCAGAACATCACCTTCTTTTGTCAGGGAATTATATAGTAATGCAATTGACGTATCGTCACAACTGGTTTCAATGGCAAGGTAGAACATAATTTTTTTAATAGATCTATTTACAAGCTTTTTTGAAGATATAGGATTGGTTAGTATTAATTGTGTTGAATGTGTAGGATTGTTGACCTTCGGGGCAACTATCGCATGAGTCAGTATTGGTTGTGGGCATAATTAATCTAGAGTGAGTCGAGTATTGAGTTTAGTTGATTATTAATTGAGTGGAGTTCTTTTTGGAGATTTTGGATTTGGGTTTTTGTGTTTTCTGGCTGATCTGATTGAGTTTTTGTATCGATATCAGATTGGGTTATTTCGTCTAATTCGTTACCAATTTCTTCAAGATCATGACCAATTTCATCGATGCCAGAATTGATTTCATCGACATCTTCTTGAATTTCATCAAGGTCTTCTTGTACCTGAGTGAGGCTTTTTTGGCTTTGATTTACGCTTAATTGCAAAAAGATAGATAAATAAATTGCTTCTAAAGATACAATGGTTGTAATCATTAGATTGACTGTTTCTAGTGCAACCCCAAAGAAAAGAGAGGAGTACAAGCCTGCAAAAAGTAATGTGTGGATTAAAATAGAATTAATAGTTCCAAGATATTTTGGGATTGCCAGGATGGTGTTATTAAGAGTTAGCATTGGATTATTCATAGAGAGTCATAGTTTTACTAGACCTCCAAAAAGGCTTGCAGATAGATCCAACTGTTAAATTGTTAGTAATTTTTTTTACTTGTGTCTTTATATAGGCAAATATAGAAATTAGTTTTTGTCTAGATTGAGTTTTTTTAGAATTTCTTTTGCTAGGTTTCGATATGATTCGGCACCAGCTGAACCTTGATCATAATCTCCAATGGCTAAGTTAAAAGATGGAGCTTCGGCAAGCTTGATATTGCGTGGAATAAGTGTCTTGAAGAGGGATTCACGGAAATTTTGAGTCAGCTCTTGTCGGACTTCTAGAGAGAGCTTGTTTCGCCTATCGAACATTGTAAGTAAGATACCGAGAACACCTAAGGTTGGGTGAAGTCGATTTTGGATCTCTTTTAGTGTGTAAACTAATTGGCTTAATCCATCAAGTGCAAAAAACTCTGCTTGAACAGGTAAGATAACGTAATCAGATGCAGTTAGTGCGTTAAGAGTTAGCAGTGACAAACTAGGCTGGCAATCAATAAGTATAAAATCAAAATCATTTTTCACCTCAGCAAGAGCGCCTTTGAGGGCGTATTGGTACTGAGTCGGATTGAGTTGGTTGAATTGCCCTAATTGCAGATTACTTGGTAGGCAGTAGAGATTTTGCTTATAAGTTTTGATGATATTGTTTTGGATGACTGTTTGCTTGGTTAGGACTTCGAGAATGGTTTGTTCTTTTTTTACTCCTAGATGCTCACCGGCATGACCTTGTGGATCCATATCAATTATTAATACACGATAACCCATACTAGCAAGACTTGCTGACAGGTTGACAGTTGTGGTGGTTTTGGCAACTCCTCCTTTTTGGTTGGTGATTGCGATGGTGATACCAGTCATTAAAAAATAATTATTGAGTACTATTATTTTAATAAATTGATAGAATAGTTATTAATTGTCAATTATCTAACTCAGTTAATACGCTCCACTTACCTTATAAGAATAAATAAAAAATTTGACAAAAGCAATTTACCAGCTTAATTTCTTGGGTAGAGATTATCAATTTACATATTCATATTTACTATATTTTTTAGCTTTTTTTCCTATGAAAATTACCATCATCTGCGGCAGCCAACGAATCAATTCAGAATCACTTCGTATTTCTCAGTATATTCAAGAACTGATTAGTCAAAAAGTTGATGTACATCTGCTAGATCTGGCGGCCAGCGACTTCCCTCGTCTACACTCTTTTCAAGCAACTAATGATGAGTCTTGGCGACTTCGATGGGCTGATACCTCCCAAGAATTAGCCGATAGTGATGGATTTATAATTGTTTCCCCTGAGTGGAATGGTGGAGCTACTCCAACTGTTAAGAACTTTTTCCTACTCTGCTCTAACTTCGAATTATGTCATAAACCAGCTCTTATTGTAACGACATCCTCAGGACACGGAGGTGCCAATGTGGTTACAGAGCTGCGAGGCTTTACCTACAAGAATACCAATATCAATTATATCCCAGAACATATAATCATTAGAGACTGTGCAAGTATTTGTCGAGATCACACTATCCTGGCTACAGATAGTAAGGCTGATATTTATATTAAGAAGAGGTTAATCTTTGCCACAGACCTTTTGATTAATTATTCTACTTGTCTCAAGCCCCTACGAGCCAAAAGCATCCCCCAGTTCGAATTAAGCCCATTTGGAATGTCGTAAGTTTTATAATTATCTTACCATGAATCAAAATATTAATGAATCACAAGTTGGTGATAGAAGCTTTTTAGTCACAGTAATTTTGGCTATTTTTGGATTTACTGGAATTCATAGACTTTATACTGGTCATGTTTTGTTAGCTCTTATTTATGTTTTTACTGGTGGAATTTTTTTGATTGGCTATTTTTTTGATTTTTTTATGTTGTTAAGTGGGGGTTATAGAGATGTTAGTGGTAAGCGATTAAATTAAGCATTTCATAGACAAAAAAGCTTTTATTTAATTAGTTTATAATATGGCAATATCAATTTTTTTAGAAAAAGTAAGTGTTAAAGATTTAGATAAATATCTATCTGATATAGAATCTTATTATGACGATAAGCAATTATCAACTAAGTTATGTTTTTACAAAGAGTGGAGTCTACTGAACTTATTAATATCTGGTAGTAGCTCCACAGAGTATAATCCAATATCTCCCTTTTTTGGGAGTCAGGAACGACTCGGTGAGGCAGATGGGAATAACATATTTATTTTAGATACAGAAAGAGTAAGGAAAATCTCTTCACACCTATCTAATTTAGACGAAATCTGGTTTAAAAAAGTTTTTACTTTGGATAATTTATCAAATAGAGATATATATGGTTTTGACTATCCTAGTAGCCTAGAATACGGTGATAAGTACTACAGTCAACTTCAATTCCTCAAGGCTTTTTATCACAACTCAGTCGAAGAATCAAAAATAATATGGCATTGCTTAACAACTATAGATACTATTAAATCTATGAATCATTAGCTTTAACGAAATATCAAGCATTTCTTTAGTTTTAGAATAACATTTAGTTCT
>JAYWGL010000078.1:0-12544 GCA_043778275.1 Minisyncoccota bacterium | reverse complement strand
CTCCTATATTAGGGATATTGTTCTGTTTTGTCATAGGGTAATATCCCTATTTTGTTGTTTGTTTTTAATCAAGTTAGAATATCGTAATTGGGGCTAGACAGGTTCTTTTGTATATTGACAATTTAGTATACATTATACATAATAATTGTATATGTCTAGTAGTGTTATACCAATTCGATTTACCCTTCAAGAAAAATATTCTATTCAGTTATTAGCCAATGAAATGAATATGCCTTTGAGTACTTATATAAAGCAAGAATTCCTAAAGCTTATCAAGCCCAAAATTGCTAAAGTCAATAAATCCACAATTATGTTCGATCGCCTAGAAAAGATTCAATTACCTCAATCTGACGTAGATAAAGCATTAGTTGCCAGTAAAGAATTTCGGAACGATTTCAAAGTTCGAGATAATAAATAGTAGGTTTATATGTTTCTACTAGACTCCAATATAATTTCTTATGCGATACGCGGGAATCGAGAAATAAAAGATAAGATAAACCAATATCACGACACCATAAAACTTAATTCAATTATCCAAGCCGAGTTATTCTATGGAGCTTACAAAATAAAAAGCGAAAGCTTGGCTCAGGTTTATAATATATTTTTTGAGACTTTTGATATACTACCCTTTGGATCGAGAGAAGCTACAATATTTGCACAATTAAAAGCTAATTTAGCCAATGAGGGGAAGATTGTAGAAGATGCAGACCTGATGATCGCCTCGGTCGCCTTAACTAACAACCTAACCTTAGTTACTAATAATACCAAACACTTTGCCAGAATCCCAGGTCTAAAACGTGCTAATTGGTATCAAGAAAAATAATTATATGACCCCATCAACCCAAGCTTGCACTCCAACCCTAATGCAAAAGCTCCTTGGGCGGAATTTTAAATGGTGGTATTTGGGTATTTTCACGCTAAAGCTAAATTTTGTTTATTTTTGGAATGAATTAATGACTTCTATATATAGATTTATTGGGCTAATTGGAATTATTATTATGGCTACATACCAAAGAAAATTCTGATTTAATTTCGTATTTACTAATCGGTAGTTTATTTTTTTCTTTGTCGGAGTCTTTTTTGTCATGGCAAGTTGGAGAGGAAGTTAAAACTGGTAAAATCTCAAAATTGTTATTGTACCCAACTAATATTTTTAGCAATTATTTGACGCAAGGATTTTTCAGATGTTTTTATATCGGGTTAAGTTACTTTCCTTGGATGTTAATATTGTACTTTTTGTATCGACCAAATTTGGGAGAAAATATTTCACGAATATGGATATTCCCTGTTATTTTTATTATCAGTTGGTTGATTCGAGTTTTATTTGATTTAGTTAGCGGATTTCTAACTTTTTGGCTTACAACCTTTGAGGGTTTATCATATTTCAATTATAATTTTGTAGCTATTTCATCAGGTTCTCTTTTTCCCTTAGACTATCTGCCTAAATATCTTTATGATATTGCAATTTTCAATCCATTTGCCTTTACTTTCTATCACCCAATGCAGATTTATCTTGGGAAGTACTCTACCCTTGAAACTCTTTATGTTTTTGCTGGCGGGATTACTTGGTGTGTTGTTCTTTATTTCCTTGCCAGATGGGTCTTTAAGATGGGATTGACGCGGAATGAGGCGGTTGGGTTGTAAAAAGTCCCCTCGACAAAATTGAAACTTTCTACCAAGATTTTAATATATGCAAGGCTTTCTTAGATTATTTTGGGTTCATCGCTTTAGATTATATGCGATAATTACCATCTGTTTATTTACACCTCTTCTATATTCTAGTAATATAAACATCAAAAGTAATATCACAGCTATAGGCTACACAGTTACATCTAGTAACCCGCTAGCCCAAAAAATTGAATATAACAAACTTACACCAACAACTCCGACACCTAAGCCAATTGTAGAAACTAAGCCAGTTCCAGAAGCCAAGGTCAAATTCGACTTTACCCCACAAGATATAATGGATAAGCTCAAGGCTTCTCGCGCAACCTTCCAGAGTGGGTTTATCAATACAAACACGCTAAAAGATCTTAATATACCACTCCCAGTTCCCGAGCGAATTGTCGAAGTAACCCAAAAAGAAGCTCAATTACTTAAGTCCAAACAAGGTAAGATACTGGATGATATCTACCCGAGACCTGCGACTGCGACTCGTAAGAACTTCATTACTATTCCTGATTATAATGTAAACTCACCACTTGTTTATTCTAACTTTGAAGATTTCTTTGTGAAACGAGGGGATAGCACTTATGACTTCGACGCGATCCAAGATTTAAGCAATCGCTTCAAAAGCCCGCTCCAACTAAAACTTCGTGATGGTATTGTCTGCCTCCCATTTAGTCCCTTTCCTGGTGAATTAGGTAATTCATATTGCGTCGGACACTCGAGTAATTATGCCGACGTAGTATCTGATTATAATGAAGTCCTAAAACCTATCGAAAAAAAAGGTAAAGTAGGGGAGTTAATCAAGGTCTTCGACCCATATGGACGTGAATTAACTTTCAAAATCTTCGAAACAGAGATAATTGAATCAGCAGCAGCTCAAAAAGCTTATTTACCATTTCCAGATCATAAGCGAGTTATCACACTTCAGACTTCTGTAGTTAGCACTAGAAATGGTATTACAGATGTTTACCAAAGATGGCTGGTAAAAGCTGAATTAGTCTGTCCTGGTGGAGAAGTTTGCAAAGAATAATCCCAAAACCATCTCGAAATCAGCATAATTGACAAAAAAAAGTTAATCTATCTAACTTGCTATAATAACCCACCAGAAATTAAAGAATCTTTTGTATGATTAGAACTTACCAACCCAGCACAAAACGTAGAGCTAGAACCTGTGGATTTCGAACCCGAATGCGCAACTCCCCAAACACTATCAAAGCCCGAAGAGCTAAAGGTCGATGGCGTATCACCCCAAGCGTAAAATACTAAGCTCCGATATCCCGAATTCTAATCCCCAATGCTTCCAAAACAACATCGATTAGTCAAGCAGTCCGATATCTCAAAAACCCTAAAGTCCCGTTATAGGACTTTTTTTGGTGGTATTAGCTTAATAGTTCGTGATCATAAAATTACGGCATATAGACCTGGGTTTCGTAACCTTATCGTCATCTCCAAAAAAATTCACAAACGAGCTGTAATTCGCAATAGTCTGAGGCGTCAATTTAATGCCATCTTTGAAGAACTTCATCACAAAAAGCTTTTGCCAGACAATCTTGATTGTATTATAATCCTCAAAGACAAAACACCCATCGACAAAAAAATTACAAGTTATTATCTAGATTTTATTACCAATTCTTTATCGAAGCTAAGTAAGCAATCTCAACCTACTCGTTAATCTTCTTAACCGTCTTGATAAGACTATTTTTAGCACTGATTAACTCAACTGTAAATATACTACTTGGAGCTACTTCTTGGAATAAATTACTTACAGATTGTGTGCTTTTTGTCAGCTCGTCTAATTCAGGTTTTTTGGCTAAGATTTCCTCTTTTGGGATTTTTTCATTTTGTTCTGACAAACTGATTTTTTGGTACCAGTTAATTATTGGCTTATAATAGTCTTGTGCTGTAACTAATTTGCCAATTAAAGCTGTATCTTGGCTATTTTTTATATAAAAATCTATTTTTGTCTGTAATTCAATTCCATTTTTATACTCTTGGTTTATTCTGTCATAACTAGCTGGATAAGTTCCTATAAGATCTCTAAGTCTAATTTCCCAACCATCTAAGACTCTTAATTCTTGAGCTATTGTTAGGTTGAGACCGATCTTAGTGAGATTTTTCTTGTGGATATCTAGGTAATTATTATAATAGAGCTTGAGATTATAGCTCTTGAGATTGACCTGTTCGTCTTGTGATTGAGAACTTTTGGTGTTACTAATAACTTGTTCTAAAAGACTATTTGCTTGAGTTTTTTTATTGGTTAAGTCTTTTTCTTTGGTCAATGATGTTGCTAGTTGCTCAATGCTTGCAACTTGAGCCGTAACATCCGATGACCATTTTTTGGCGGCTTGGGCGTTACTATAACTGCTGTAGAATCCCAATCCAATAGCCAATATAATAAACCCAAAGAATATAATGGGTTTTTTTTGGGAATTCCAGAATTTTTGGAATAGATTTGAATCCTTTAATCGAGGCTTAGACATAGCCTAATGCTATTTGGACGCTGGTAAAATGTCAAACCTAACTTACACGAATCTGGATCTTTTTTGCTTTGAGCTTGAGAACTGGAATTTTTATGATTAGGATACCGTTATTGAGGTTGGCTTCGATGGTATCGACATTAACATTATCGGGTAATTGTAATTCACGAGTAAATTCCCCCCAGAAACACTCTGATAACTCAGTACTAACTTCGGCATCCTTGTAAGGCTTGCGACGAATACCTTTTATGAAGAGAACTCCGCTTTCTACAGCTATATCGAGATCAGAAGCTTGCATTCCAGCCACAGTCGAAACGATATAAATAAAATCACCTCGGTAATACATATCTACAGTTAATTGAGGGACTGAGTCAGGAACCCAAGAGCTATCACTATTGTAACCAAGGTCATTATCTCTATTGTCATCAGTAACTAAGGCAGAAGAACCAAATTGAGTTGTGTACATAATAAAAAAATTGTTAAAAAGTTTTTAAAACTAAAAAAAACTTGACGAATATAATATAACCTTTCGCTATAAATTGCTTTATGTCAAGGTCTATTTAGCTCACCTCAAAAGAAATATTTTAACCTAAAAAAACTTCCCAGTAAAGAGAAGTTATAAAATTTTTAAGATTTTTGATTATGCTTTAACGGTTCCAGGAGTTCCGCTACCAGTTCCGTCGAGCTTGAAATTTCCAAGGAATCCTATCACTACTCCAATTAGACCATAAGCTACAACTGAGATTACAAGAGCAATGACAGCATTAGTAATAATCTTTCGACCTTTTTCAGCTCCTTTTTCGGCGTCAGTTAACCATAGGAAAGCTCCGTAAAGTACAAAGATGATAGCAATAGAGGCTATGATGAAAGTCATTAACTGAGCAATTCTTGAGGCAAAAACTGGTAGGCTATCAGCGGTAGTATCATCAACGCTACCTGTAATAGGACACCCAGTTGCAGGACATACACTTTTAGGCGTAGGAAGTAGCTTGTTTTGAGCATAGGTACTTAAGCTAGGGCTAGCGACTAGTCCACCGACTGCTACTATAGTTAGACCTGCGATGATTAGAAGATTTTTTGAGATTTTTTTGATTGAATTAATTAAAGTCATATATAAATTACTTTTTCTATCATAGTATAGACAGATTTTTAATTCTTGACAAGAAAACACTAATTGATGAAATTGGTATTGTAGCACAGTAATAAATAAAGGTTCTTAATACGACTTATTTATAACCTAGAACTGCTTGACTAATTATTCGGGAATCGTCTAACGGTAGGACTTTGGTTTCTGGTGCCAACTATTGGGGTTCGAATCCCTATTCCCGAACCAACATTATAACTTTTTTGATGAATTACTTTTTGCAGACGCCTGAGTGGATGAATTTTTGGATTGGCTATAATAAGCTCAATCACCGTGTCCACCACTTCCAAGAAGGGTCTCTATTGTGTTATATACAAGAATATCCTTGGCAGCTCGGGACTAAATTCTGGTACATCCCAAAAGCCCCAGTTTTTACCGAACAAAAATCCCGCCTCAATCAAGAAACAATCCTACAAGACTTGGATAATCTCTACTCCAAAATTACAAAGCAGGCCAAAGAAAATGGAATTATTTTTATCAAAAATGACTTCGACGATACACTCACTAATCAACTAGGAATTGAGAATGATCAAGATCTTATCCAATCCTTGGGTGAATTAAAGTCTTTGTCCAATCTCAAACTTGTCCCCAATACCAAAAAAATCCAATACCTAGAATGTACTTACTGCGATATAAGTTATCTGCCAAAGGCAAGCCCCGACCAAAATCTGCAAGAATTCTGGGATGATAATCAGTCCTTCTGGGCTAAGTGCAATGAACAAGTCCGCCGCTACACTCGCAAGAGCCTCAAGGATTATAATCAGGGGTTATACACGATTAATACCGAGAAAACAACTGAAAACTTTGAGGCTTTTTGGTCAGTTCATCGAGATACGACTCTACGACAAAACTTTAGTACTCAGCCCAAGGACTATCTAATAAATTTTATGAATAGTGATTTTGGGCGGATAATCACAGTCAGGGATCAGAGTGGAGTCCCGATGAGTGTCTGGTTGGGGGTTAAGATAGAGAATACTCTCTACTATATCTTGGGTGGTAATAGCGACATAGCACTCAAGTCCCGCACTCAATACCTGCTTCAATTAGCCGCGGTGCAACTGGCTAAGCAAGAGGGCTGTGATTATTATGATATGGGAGGGTATGAGGCTGGAAGTGGTTATGGACAGTTTAAAGATGGCTATAAAGGTATTCATCGAGAGTTCTTAGGCCCAGTCGATATCGTGCTAGATCCGATAAAATATAAGGCTATTAATCTAATCTCGAGCACCGCAAAATCTATTAAAAACTTAATAAAGCCATAAAAAACTAAAATGGCAGAATACAAATCAGAAACGGGGTTATATCTCTCAAGCTACAAGGATGAAATCGCTGGAATCTACTTCGTCAAATTCTTAACTCCCTACGATTGCCAAAGCTTCAAAATCCCAAAGACCAAACCGCAATTAATCAATCAACTCGCTCGCCCATTCGGGCTGGTAACGGTGGAACTAGTTAAGACAGCCAAGAATTGGATACTCCAAGATATCGGTAATTATAAAGCTCTCTATACAGGAACAACTTATCAAGAATACGAAGATCTAAGCAAAGCCCTCAAAATCTTAGATGATCTCCTTATCCAGAATCAACAGACTAGAATCCTAACCAAGGTCATAGATTATATGAATCAGCTCGAGAATCAACAAGAACATAACATAGATCTTAAGGACTGGGAAGGGGTTCTTATGTCGGGAATGGGATTTTAAGAGGTTATTTGATGTTGCCTGTATCACGTATAATACTATCTATGAGACAATCATCGTTAAGTTTACTATTAGTGGGAATATCGGGACTTTTAGTATAAGATCTGTCTTTACATCTACTAATTTTTAAACCAACTGTTTTTCCACACATTTCATTAAAAACCTCAATGGCGCTTCCCGAAGTAGAGGGGCAAGTAACTAGATAATCACGACGTTTATCCCCACCAGAAATATCTTGAAATTTATCCGTTTCTTTTAGGGTAAATGGGGCGAAAGAGAGAACACGTGCTCCTAATAATAAATTTTGATGATATGGCGTACTACCTAATTTCCCTCCTGGAGAAACTGCATCGATAATTTCGTTAGGGTTATTTCCATTTTGAGCTTTTAGAAATTTCATTAAATCAATATCTTTTTTTGTTGGGTTTTTCCAATCAACTTTGCCGTTGCGAAGGTCGGTGAGAAAGTCTTCTTTGATCGAAGTTAGAGCTAATTTGTATTTTTTTTCAAACTCTTCTGGATTTTTTAGTAGTTCGGCGGCTTGTTCTGGGGTTATATCTTCGTATTTTAGCGGGGCGGTAATTATGACGCCCGCGTCTCCAACTGTTTTGCCTGGTATAACCTTGCCGTCAGCGCCGATAACGGCGTCAGCGGGGGGTTTGTTTCCTGATAGGCGTTGTAAATTGACAATACCAGCTAATGAGAGAGTCGTCGGGTTAAAAAAAGATAAAAATATCCCAGGAGAACCAATAAGAAGAAGTCCTATAGTTACATCACTTACGAGGGTTATGGTATTAGAGATAGCTTTTCCAGCTTCAACAGGATTAATATTAGCAAATGCTTCCATCCCAATACGCACGGCAATTATGAAGAGAGCTAAAGCAAAGAAGAATTGTAGAACGCTGCCAACGCACTTCTGGAATTGGGCATCTGGATCAGCTATTGGGGCAGCTGTCTTTGTCCCAGCTCCTGTTACAAAGTTACACTCCTTGAATCCAATCGATCCAATGACACTAACTTCGCCAGCATCTTGCGCATAGGTGTTGATATTGGTAATTAGAGTTAATCCAAAAATTGTAACCAAAAACAGTACTAAGACACCTAAATTAGTTACCGCATTTCCAATCAAGTTTTTGAGTTTATAAAACAGGTTGGTTACTGGAAATGAGGAGATTGGACTAGTTGGTGTCATTGAGCTAATTTTCGATTAAATCACCTTAGTTAAACAAGTTAGAATAACTATAAAGTAAGCGATTTATCCCGTCTTGTCAAAAAAATTAAATTTTTGGATATTTCTTAGATACTTACCCCGCCAAACTAACGGCTATGGCAATTTTTTCTATATGCAATCAACTATCTCAATTTTTTCTGGCTGGTTTATGTCTTTCAACAAGTTTTTGATCAAGAATATTGTACTTATCTATATAATATGTATCACCTTGTTCTCTGGGCTAACTTATCTCAGTAATTATCATATCCCAAGTAGTAGTATCTGGGATGAAACCTACCATATAACCAGCGGTGAAAAATACCTTACAGGTACAATGCTAATGGAAGCCCATCCGCCTCTGGGTAAGCTCCTAATTGCCCTGGGAGAAAAAATTGTTAATCCCAACGCCCCCGTCAAAGATCTCAATCTTTTAGGTAAGTTATGTCTAGCCGCAACTCCAATTGCCAGAACTGTAGACGGTAAAAAAGAAATAACCAACCTTCTAAAAGTCCGCCAACAAAACTCTAACAAACTTATTGATAAATCTAGCTTCACGGCGACCGATTCGATTGGTATTGATAATAATGGGGATGGGACTAAGGATTCGGATTATCCTGAATATTTTAGTTTTTGTGGGTTTAGGTTGTTACCAACCTTATTTGGCTTCGGGATACCGATTATATTCTTTTGGCTTCTATATCTGATGACACGAAATCCTCATCTCTCGGCTATTGGTAGCACTCTTGTTATCTTCGATAATGCTCTATTAGTACAATCTCGGGCGGCGATGCTGGATTCTATACAGATTTTTTTGGTGTTAGCTAGTTGTTGTTTCTTTGTTAGTCGGGTTAGTGACCTACTTGATAGAAAAGAGCTTTCTAATCCTTGGATGAGCCTCGCTAAATACCTGGGGATGGGGATTGCAATTGGACTGGCTCTTGTCACTAAGCATAGCAGCGTCTTTTTGTTATTACTACCATTAATCACTATCGGCTGGGAATTAATTCTGATTACGAGAAAAAACTTACAAACATTCCCAAAAACTCCAGTCAAAATTCTGAAGCGGATTTTTAATCCCTACTTGCTCAATCTCCTAGATGATATGATTGTGGAACTAGTTCCAAAGCTTGTAGTTGTTTTATTAGCTATTATCATAGCTTATTGTAGCATCTTCTACATCCATACAGGACTTGGAACAACGATAAATACTAAAGGTAGTAATAACCAAGGGCTATACAAAGCCAAGGAGGCTTATCAATCTATTCTTAGACAAGGCTCCACAACCTGGAATCCAATTAATTTCCCGATTATGTTCGAGGACAATTGGAATTATATGGAACAATACCACAAAGGTGTCCCAAAACTTGACCCAACCAATAAAAATGAAAATGGCTCGTACCCAACTAGCTGGCCCGTAATGAACAAGACAATTAGTTTCAAATGGGAAACAGCTAATTACTCTGACTATCAAGTTCTTTACCTCATCGGTAATCCTATCGTCTGGCTTAGTGGATTAATTGGAGTTATAGTCGCTCTGGCTCTAATTATTTCAGTCTTATTCTTGGGTAATCGAGTTAAAGATCGACGGAGTTTTGTTTTTGTTACAATTTTTGCTGGGCTTTGGGTTGTATATATGGCGACGATGGTCTATGTTATTGAGATTAGAGTTATGTATCTCTATCATTATCTTATTGCGCTAGTCTTTAGTCTGCTGCTGCCAACGCTCTTGGTTGATTATATGTTCGGACGAGAGATACCCAAAGATACTGACAAAAGCAATATTATTTATATCTGTCTAATTACCTGGATGATACTAATTTTTGCCAGCTATCTTATTTACGCACCGTTTACCTATTATTTGCCATTGAGTAAAGATGGTTTTAATGCCAGGCGGTTATTTGGCTCCTGGCAGATGCGTTGGCCTCAAGAATAAATAATCCTAATAATCTGGTAAATAATAAACTCCAAACTCTTGATCCATGGCTACAGAACCTTTGTGTATTGTAATCACCCTCTTCTTAAGTTTATCGACAATCTCGCGATCGTGGGTGGCTAGGATTACAGTTGTTCCAGAGTTATTAATCTTAAGTAAAAGCGAAATAATATCAAAGGAGTTTGCCTTGTCTAGATTACTCGTAGGCTCGTCGGCTAGCAGAAGGATTGGATTATGGGATAAGGCTCTGGCAATAGATACACGTTGTTTTTCACCACCTGATAATTCATACGGAAAATTCTTAGATTTATCAGCGATTCCTACCAATTCTAGAAGCCTAGGAACATCACGTTGAATCTCTTTTCGGGTAGCGCCAGCTACCTCCATCGCAAGAGACACATTCTCAAAAACTGTTCGATTATTCAACAGCTTATAATCTTGGAAAATATAGCCAATACGACGCCTTAAATAAGGAAGGAACTCGGCTTTAATTTTTTCGACGCGAATGTCTTCTATCCAAATCTCACTCCCCTCGTCAGGTCTAAGCTCCCCAATTAACATCTTGAGGATTGTGGACTTACCAGCACCAGAATGTCCAATAATAGATATAAACTCACCGTTCTTAATCTCAAAATTAACATTGTTTAATCCACCGTATTCACTTCCAGCAAATTTCTTGCTGACGTTTTTGAACTTGATCATATTATTGATAACTTATCCTGCTAGTCAAAATTAGTCAAATCCAGTCAGATAGCCTTGACAAAAATTACGAGCCTACGCACCCTATGACTTATATGACCAAACATCGAATTGCCATAATTGGCGCAGGACCAGCAGGTCTAACCGCGGGACTATACACCGCACGAGCAGATATAGAAACAATAATTTATACTGGCTTTACGCCTGGAGGTCAATTAACCACGACCACCGAGATTGAAAACTTCCCAGGAGCTTGGGACAAAGCCACCCTTGAAGGCATGCAAGGACCCGATCTAATGGCAAACATCCAAGCCCAAGCCGAGCATTTTGGTTCTAAGGTTTTATATGAAGCTGTAGAGAAAATTAGTTGGTCAGACCAAGAACTAGATAACAAAACTAAACGAACTTTTACAGTCCAAGGCGATACCTCTCAAGAATATGATGCTGTGATTATTGCCACTGGAGCAACTAGTCGTTATCTCGGACTAGAAGGCGAGATGAAATGGGTTGGTAAAGGCTATCACACCTGTGCTACTTGCGATGGATTCTTCTATAAAGATAAAGTTCTAGCAGTAGTTGGCGGCGGAGATTCAGCTATGGAAGAGGCTAATTTTTTGACTAAGTTTGCTTCTAAGGTTTATCTTATACACCGCAGCGATCAATACCGAGCCTCAAAGATTATGCTAGAGCGAGTCAAAACTAACCCAAAAATTGAATTCTTACCTTTCTACAATGTTACCAAATTCTTAATTAACGAAAATAACAAATTTAGTGGAGTGGAGCTAGTAAATCAACAAGATCAGACCAAGAAAAACTTAGATATCAATGGATTATTCGTGGCAATAGGTCATATCCCCAACTCCGGGCTAATTAAGGATCAGCTAACTACCGATGAAGCTGGCTATCTAATCAATCGCCAAAACCTCCTCCCAAGTAAATTAGCATTAAATCCCAATCTTGATATTAGCTGGTCAAGGTATTCTACAATGTCAGAAGTTGACGGGATCTTCGTGGCGGGGGATATCCAGGACAAAGTCTATCGACAAGCTATAACCGCGGCTGGAGATGGATGTCGAGCAAGCATCGATATGCAGGGTTGGCTGGAGGGTTAATTTTTGCCTCTATGGTGAGGAGGTCGTCCAATAATCTTTATCTCAAGATTATGCTTATCAGTAAAGCTATAAATAAACATTATCCTATCTGCTGTTATCCTAATTTCTCCAACGAATAAATCACTGAAATTAATCCACTTGGAGTAGTGTTTCTGGTAGACCTTATCACCTCTATTAAAAACTACCCCAAAGCTTGGGTTGTCTGGGTCAAAGCGACTATCCTCATCATAGCCCGAAGATTTTGCTGCCATTAATTCACACAGCTTTAACAAAGAACTTGCTACCCTGATCTTTAACTTTGGATTACTATCAAGAGATCTTATATTGGCAGGTGTCAAACTAAATTTAAGATCGATACCCTTGTCGGCAAAAATCTGCTTGATTTCCTTTTGACTATATTCTTTAGCTTTTTCTTCAACATTAGTTTCTGGAATGAGGTTAATCAAAGTCTTTTTAACTTCTTTAACTGCCAAAGTTCTCTGAAATTGTAGAGGTGAACTACTGTTATAGCCAACCCATCTCCCATCTAGCCACTACACTCTCCACCCTTGCCTAAATTCCTAATATCCCATTACTTATCTAAATATGAGCAGATACAGTA
>JAYWGL010000077.1:0-12731 GCA_043778275.1 Minisyncoccota bacterium | reverse complement strand
AACTAAATGTTATTCTAAAACTAAAGAAATGCTTGATATTTCGTTAAAGCTAATGATTCATAGATTTAATAGTATCTATAGTTGTTAAGCAATGCCCTATTTTCATATTCTGGAAATTTTATTTTAATTTTTTCAAGGATTTGTCTAGGTGTCAATTCACTAATTGGGTCGGCTTTGTAGATTTGAGATTTATCAGGAGCTTTATCTAGGTTATATCGGAACCATTTTTTATCACTCTTTGATATCTCGTAAAGGGACTGTACTTTATAAAACTTTTCTAAATCAACAACGCTTTGATTAGATTTTCTCTGGAAGAGATCTTGGATCAGTTTTTCAAATTTAATTTGGGTGCTATTTATGATTTTATTATCTGCGGGATGAACAACACAACAATTAGAACAGATATTACTTGAATTAGTAGTTGGGACGAATCCAAAGAGACTATCGGGTTTGATTATTATTTTATCTTTTATCAGATGATCTTTATTAAAATCACATTCGTGGGTTAATTTTTGTGTAACTTTGGGCGGTAGAGTTCTCTGAATAGAATTGGTTATAAATTCAATAGGTGAGTTTCCTCTATTCCCAATCTTGATTTTACCCTTTTTACCGATATTATCCTCGAATACTACATATTCACCACTAAGTGCCAGCTTAGTAATTGATGAAGCTAATTGCTTACTTACAGATTTTAGCTTATTATTCATCTTTTTTCGTATATCAGGTTGGATGAAGTTGTTTGCTTCGTTTTGCTCCTTGGCTTTTTCTATTGTTTTATTAATAAATTGCTTGTTACTGGTTATATGGGCTAATTTCTTTTCTTCTAAGTAGCTTTTATCAGTGTCAATTTCTCGACCTTCTCGATCCACCGTACCAAAGGCGACAAAGTTATTTTCGCCGACATCGAAGCCGTAGGTATTTAAGCCAGTTCCTTGATCTTGGTGTTTTTTTATGATTGCTTGTTCCGTGACTTTAGCTTTTTCTAAGCGGTAGATTGCAAGATTAAGATAGAATTCCCAGGTCTGTCTAATCGGGTTAAATCTCTTACTTAGTCTCATACTACTAATCTTGAGTCGAGATTCTGGATCGAAGATATCGTGGACATTAATATTGCCAGTTTGATCCTTGCGGGCCTTATTCCAGAAGTATTTACGAGATTGATTAATCCCGAATTGCAAACCAAAGTCAAACTCACTCTCACCAATAGGGCATAGTTCAATCTTATTGAAGTAGCTATAAGCTGGTTTTCCTTTATCAGATTCACTCTTACCTATGGACTTAATAGATCTTAACTCTGGGTTAGCTTCTGATGGTTCATTCCAAAAGTCATAATGGAAGTATTTTAACTCTGTGTCATTGCCGCCATCTTTCCATAATTTTTCTAATTCTTTTTCTGGGTCGCGTGCTTGCTGGTAGGTATATACTAAGGCTTGTTTATCCTGATTATCACTGGATTCTATCGGTTGATTGAAACTAAGAGCTAGTCGTAATCTATTTTTGGTTGCGTTGGTATAGAGATAGGTATTAGACTTGAATTTTTTGTCAGGGCTAGAGGGCGGATTATAGAAGTCGCTTAGATACATAGCCTGGGTCTCGAAGCCTCCTCGTTCAAGATTATAACCGAAGTCCGCAATCAGAGTTCTCATCTCACTACACTTCTTAATAAAGGCGTTCCTAACTGTGAAGTCGGCAATTTTCTCAATTTCCAACCTGTACTTAACCCAGTACCAATCAGCTAGCGATTCTAAGGATTTATAATTTTTGTTTTCTTTAACGTCCCACCGCTTCATTGAGGTGTATTTTTCAAAATTCTCCTCTAACCAATAAAAAAATTCATTATTTATTTTCTCAACTTGCTCTAAATTTCTATCTTTCATCAATGATTTAATTTCTTGACTGCCGCAGAATACTTGATAATGGGCATTTGCCCTTGGGTTTAAATCTGCATATTTATTTTCAATCTCTTCTGGTTTTTTGAAGTTAGTAGTTTTTTTACCATTTTTATCTTTTATATATTCTGAAGAGGTATCGGTATCAAACGGCTCTTTGAAAATCTTGTTTTTTTGGAGATAATTAATATCAACTTTATGCTCACCTAATCTCTTTTGATCCTCAATTTCTTGGCAAAAATTTTTAAGATACTGTTCAAGTTCATCGATAGAGTTAATCCTTTCATACCTCGGATAAGTTGTTTTGGGGTCAAAAAATACACTATCTAAGACTTCATAGAAGACTCCTTTTTTATAGGGGTTAAAATTTTTCTCAACGAAACCAATATTTTTTTTAAATACTTTAGCTTTGTAATCTTTGGGTCGAAATATACCAATAAGTTGACTCATCTTATCTTGCTGTGCAAAATAATTAATTAATATCCGAAGTTCAATTATAACACTGTTGTATTCGAATATATCAGCAATTTCAACTTCAGGCTTATTAGTTTTTTTACCTTCTGCATCATACTTTTTGAGTAATTCTTCTAATCGGGCGATGTTTTGGTTTAAACTTTCATAATTTTGATCAAAGATACCTTTGGATTTTGATATAGTAATCTTAAATTGATTGGCGGGCTTTTTTATAAGCGGTTTATAATCAGTCTTAAATTCAACAAGTGCATTTCTCAAATTACTATTAAACTTGTCTCTAAACTGCAACTCTGCACTAATTAACCTACGAAAAAACCCGAATAAAGAATTACCAATATCCTCGGCTAGGTTAGGAAGTAGATGGCGGAGTTTTTTATAATTTTCATCGCTATTTATAAGTTCACAGTGTTCGATATAATTTCTTAGCCAATTGTGAATATAATTAGTAATTTGATGTTGATTTATTGGTGTGGTTGCAGTTTGGGCTTTTTTCAGTCGCTCGTTTTCTTGTTTTACTAGTTCACTATACAGTTTTTGGAATTCTGGGTTTTTGCTTACTAAATCACGAAATATTATACTATTACAGTTAAAACCCTCTTTTTTATCAGAAAGCACTTCCTCATAAATTGTCTCCAATATCTTTCGCCTCAGATCGCCATAATTCTCTAAGTATTCTGATAATTGGTTTAATTTTTGCCCCTCCTCTTTTAGCTGATCTAGCAAGCCCGTTCCTTTACTCGTATCATAAAACTTGGATAATTTACTCTTTTTCACCTTTGGTAACTCGCGGAAATAAGCTTCCCAGATCTCATCAGAGCTTTGGATTTTATTGGGATTTTCAAGCTCAGAAGGAATCTCACCAATTTTTAGAACAGCGGTTTTGAGATTTTTACTAATTATATCAACTTCAAAAGAATCTTGATATTGGTTATAATGATTGTTAAGAATCGAGGTAATTCCGTGGTGGGTTTTTGACATAGGAGGTATTTATACCAGGTAACCTGAATATTATCATACCCCTTGTCAAGGGATTTGTTATTAGGTTTCACCTCAAAAAAATTGACAACCCAAAAAAACCAATTCAAGTTTAAATCATATGTCTTTTATTCATAATCTTTTTGGCAACGCTAGCCAGATTAGCGGAGCGGATGCAATGCAACTTATCCAAGACTTCGTGGTCGATAATGAGCAAGTACTTACAGCTTATAAGCTCTGGCGAGATATGCTTATTTTCACTACCGAGAGATTAATCTTAGTGGATGTCCAAGGGCTAACTGGTCATAAGGTATCCTTCCAATCGATCCCCTATAGTTCCATCAAGGCTTACAAGATGGAGAATGCTGGGTCGTTCGATATGGATTGTGAGATTTCGCTTGTAGTTCAAGGTTTTAGCTTACCAGTTAGTCTTAAGTTTGCTAAGGGAACGGATCTCAAGCCAATATATAAGTACCTTTCCCAGTTTATCTTGCGGGATAACTAGGGTTTGTTTGGGATTAATCATCCAGTCCTTTGCCATTTAGAATCCTTGGGATATGTTTTGCGACGCGATCTTGGCGGGTCTTAGACAGCTTAGCACCACTGAAGTGAAGCAGGTATCCTCGCCTGCGACCAGGAGTTAATTTATCAAAAGCTACAGATAGTTCAGGGTTATTGGTAAGCTCATTCTCGAATTCTAGCGGAATAACGAACTCAGAAGTCTTTTTCATAATTACCTCTTTGCCAGATTGCTCCACCTTAATTGCCTCTAAGATGTATTCTCTAATTGTTTCTTTTTGTTTGGTTAATTCTTCTAGGTTTGTGAATCGGATTTGACGGGCTGATTGTACATACTCGGTCTGGCTAATAAGTAGATTGCTAGGATCCTGCATCAAGACCCCCTTAAGAAAAAGAATAGCATAATAATCCTTAAACCCGTGGATCAATAGAACATTTTTGCCATTGAGTGTGTAACAGGGCTTGTACCATTTCCAGTCTTCTACCAATTCAGTGGTGAGGATTATCTCTCTAAGACAGAGCTTGATAGCTTGCCAATGATCTTGAACTTGGAAGTATTTTTCTATTGAGGGGTTTGAGGTGATTTTGGTCATATCTTTCTTATAAATCAGTTTATTGAGTCAACACCCTCTGATAAAAATCTGTTTTTTTCTAGTTGGTAGGCAATACTAATTACAATCTTAGGATGATTAAGATTGATTATGTATTTACGAGGGGAGTACTTGATCAGAATTTGTTCTGATAACATTTTTTTGATTGCTCGAGAGATTGTATAGGCTTGGACTTTTGAATTAATATCCCCAGCCCCAAAAATCCCATCTTTACTTTCAAGCGAGTTTTTGAGGATTACTAATTCTAGATTACTTATACTACCTTTGTCATATATATATTCTAGGGCAGGCAAGAGAATTAAATTTTTGGTTTTTTGGTAATTATTAAGCTCATCAATCTTAGAAAACTCCTTACATAGCCCTGCAAGTACATACTCACACCAGTCTAATTGCCTTTGTTTTGTTCCCGTATCCCCTTTTGAAAGGTATTCATAATATTTGACTCTATCCCCGCAAAAGACTGCTGTTGGATTAATTATCCTATCTTTAATATATCCATATTTTAGTAACATTGCGTAAGTCCAGACTCTCACAGTTCGTCCGTTACCATTACCAAAAGGATGTATCCAAGCTAGTCGATGATGACAGATAGCTAATTTTAATGGTTCATACTTCGTGTCGTGAGTAGTTGTAACAAATTCCTCAAATTCTGACATAAGCTTAGGTACAAATTCAAGAATTGGGGGTAAATGCTCACTTTGACCGATCTGGATATCTATATTTCTGTATTCGCCAGGAGTTTTATCTCCTTCGCCCTCTGTAGATAGCCCGTTGACAATTTGGGAGTGTATGTTTTTTAGTAGGTTTTGATTCAGATTTAGATCTTTGGTGGGGATAGATTCGAGCCAGGCAAGGCATTTTTCTATATTTTGAATTTCAAGGATTTTTTCTGAATTAGTTCTGTTTGATGAGGTTTTAGAGTCTAGGTATTTAGCTATTGTGGTATGATTTCCCTCAATTCTAGCAGAGTAAACACTTTCTAAGCTATGAAAAATTTCTCTAAGCTGATCAAAAATTACTTGAGGTGTCGCCCCCTTAATTTGATCAATGTTAGTTTTAGATTTCAAAGCATAAATCTCTAAGATATAATCAACGAGCTTAGACCCAAATTCAGGTTCAGGAATACTAATTGGAAAGTAAGAGAATTTTGCCATTGTGAGATAATTATTTTTTATTTTTAGTTTTTTATTTGCACTTTATTTAATTTTTAGTCTATTAAAGCTGATTACAATTACTTAAACTTGATGTAAGTAATTACAAGAGTATATTTTTTTATTTGCACTTTGTCAATTAAAATTTTGCAGCTGTGTTGGCTTTTTTAATCCTTAAGTGGTAAAACCTCGCCCAATTCATACGGTCCGGGGGTTGCCGAGACATAGATACGCTGACCAACTTTTTGTTCGAATTCGTGGCGTCGAAGTGGACGGTTATTCAGGGCTGACGGTAACCTAAAGCCATATTCTATTAAGTTAGTTTTTCGTGATCTATCCCCTGCATACATAGCTCCAATCTGAGGGAGTGTTATATGGCTTTCATCTACGAAGGTCAAGCAATTATCAGGGAAATAATCTAGCAGTGTACTTGGCGGTTCGCCTTCTACTCGCCCATCGAAGTAGCTAGAATAATTTTCAATACCCCCACAAAAGCCGAATTCTAACAGCATTTCAGTATCGTTGAGAGTTCGCTGTTTAAGCCTTTCGGCGGCTAATAACTTATTTTCACTTTCTAATTCTTTGAGTCTAATTTTGAGATCATCATCGATTTTGCCGACGGCGTTTTGGATTTTTTCCATTGTGGTTACATATTGCTTAGCGGGAAAGACTGTATAGCCCTCTAATTTGCCAAGTCCTCGGTTAGTCAGGATATCGAATCGTTCAATATATTCTAATAAATCCCCCCAAAATACCAACCTAACTCCAATATTCTCTTCATTGGTAGGATAAATCTCTAACATCTCGCCGCGTACCCGAAACAATCCACGCTTAAGATCCATATTAGTTCGATTAAATTGCATATCAACTAGCCTCCTTGTTAACTTGGAGAGATTGTAATTTTGCCCTGTCAGGAACTGGAGCTTGAGAGATTGATAATCTTCTGGATTACCCAGTCCATAGATACAACTCACCGAAGATACAATGATCACATCGCTGCGAGTAAGTAGAGCCTGGGTGCTGGCGTTGCGAAGTCGCTCGATCTCCTCATTGATCTGCGTCTGCTTCTCAATAAAAGTATCCGTCTTCGGGATGTAGCTTTCTGGTTGATAATAATCGTAATAACTTACGAAGTAATGGACAGAATTATTAGGGAAAAATCGCTTAAATTCCTCGGCTAATTGAGCAGCTAGTGTCTTATTATGAGCTATAACAAGAGCTGGGCGTTGTAGATTATTGATAATATTTGCCATGATATAGGTTTTACCACAGCCTGTAACTCCGAGTATTGTCTGTTCTTCGTTGCCATCGATTAGGCTTTGGGTTATCTCATTAATAACCTTGGGTTGATCTCCAGCGGGAGAATAATCAGCTACTAATTCAAAGACTCCGCCCTGTTGACTGGTCGAATTATGATCCGAAAAGATATTGTAGCCAGAGGTTTTTGGTGCTTCGTTAGTATTCATAAAACTTTTTTTACTCGGTAATTTGCTTAATGACAAGAACTCTAGCAAAATCGTCTTCATCCGTCAAGATATTATAAATCCATTTTTTGTTTTGTTTTAGAATTGTAGATTGGAATTTGTCTTGGATATATTTTTTGGCATTAGCGATATTTCGCGGGTCAAGTTCTAGCCAGATCTGGGATGGCATATTACTCATATAATTTTGTATCAATTCATGAACCAACCTTCTAGTTAGACCCAATCCATCAACTCCGCTATATAGAGCGATCTGTGGTTCAAAGTTGACTTTATTTTTGTGGTTATTTATTTGATCTTCGATTGGCACATAAGGAAGATTGGCGAGTAAACTCCAGCTAGTTAGGTTAGCTGGTAAGTTTAATTGCTGGAGTAAATTTGATTGAATAATCTGGATATTAGAATAATCTGGGTACAGACTTTGAGAATTAGATCTAGTAATAGCTAGAGCAGTAGTTGAAATATCGGTCAAGATCACCTCTTCAAAAAATGGTGCCAGGGTCAAGCCTATTACACCAGAACCTGTCCCGATTTCTACTAGGCAATTTCTAGGTTTTAGTGTGTGGGTTGTATACTCCTGCTTAGTTTCCTCTAGTTCTAACTTGAGTTCATTAACCCAGTATTCGGTGGCAGGGCGAGGGATCAGCACATCAGGACTAATCGCAAAATCTCTCTCACAAAAACTAACAGTTCCAAGTAGATAGTCAAGAGGATAGCCTTGATCTAGCTTGAGGATTTGGGACTGAATAGTCTGATACTGAGCATCACTTAAGCGAACAGATTGCCCCAATATACGGTTAATTGGTAAAGATAATTGCTTGGCAGCTAGGCGAGCTTGCCCAAAGTTCTTAGCACAAAAGTCGATAGAAGTCATAAAAATTCAAAAAAAATTATTATTAAAGTTGCTCTGTCATTAACCGCTTAGCGTAGAATAAAGCCCCAATAGACCCGCCAAAGCAAATAATAGTCCCAACAAAATTGGCAATTAACAAAAACACTCCCGTCAATACCAAAAATATAGAAGACAAAATCAAGAAAATATAAGGTGATTGTAAATCTAGTCGCATAAAAAATCTTTTAAAGAAAAGAATCAAGTTGATAAAGTCTAATTATTTTATACAGAGATGTCAATTTGACAAAAATCCAAATTATTTTAACTCTTATATGGTATTAAGGAGAGGTGGCCGAGTGGTCGAAGGCACTTCACTGCTAACGAAGCATACCCTAAACCGGTATCCAGGGTTCGAATCCCTGTCTCTCCTCCAGATATGTCTCAGTACCCAATAGTTAAGTATCGACCAAAGCATCAGTCTAATCTATTTAGAACTAACTTTGATAGAAAAACTACTGGTAAATTCCTCTTCGTAGGAAGTATTCTAATATTATTATTTTGTTGTATTTACCTTCCCTTCAAAGGGATTAGATATAATTCTAATACTAATTCATTAGCCAGTCGAGGATTAGAAGATATCTCTATAATCGAAACCAAAAAAGCCGAGACCGCTAGGGTGGTCAGCGAACCTACAATCATTAAACCTGAACAAAAAGAAACCAAAGCCTCCTTAACTCCAGCGGTTAACCTTAATTTTTTACCCAAGATTCGCTTTCCTGATCTTATCACCCCGATTGGCAATTTTATTAATCAGGTAACCCAAGGATTTTCCCAAGTAGAGAATGCCCCCGCTAAGACTAGCAAGGCTCTTGATCTAACCAATCCAAGTAACAGTGGCATCGCACCTAACAATCTCTCAATCGATCCATTCGCCAGTAACAATAGCAAGATAGAAGCCTTAAGTGGTAAAGTCATCTGGATGGACGGAATAAATTACTCGGTCAAAAGCGACAAATTTATAATTAAGTCTTCGATCCTTATTCAATCTGGCGGCAAAGATCAAGTTCTGACAGTCGATAACAGTGGACTCCTACCTGCTAATGCCCTATTGGCGGTCAATCGCGAAACTTTTGTTAAGCTAGGTGGTAACCCAGATACACAGACCAGTATCGATGCTATTGTTAAAACCCGATAAATTTCTTATAATAATTCTATTATGAATCCAGAATCAATTAATCCAACGAATCCAGAAATCCAAGCCAGCATCCCAGTCGAGGTCGTGCCAAATCCACAAGAAGTAAAAGCCGTCCCAACCCCAGTAGTCCAAGTAACTCCAATGACTCCAGCTAAGGTTGAGTTACCAAAAAAAGTCTCTCGCATCGAGAAAAATTGGCTAGTTAATTACACAACGCTGGCTCTATCAATCGCGCTGCTAGTTATTACACTAGGTATGAGCGGATGGGTTATCTATCTATATATCAACGCCTCAAGCCTTCAAAACATTACCAATAACGCTACAGCTAGCGAAGCCCAACAAAAAATCCTCCGAGAGAGACTTCAAGATGCCTACGAGAGACAGAGCGTCCTCAATGATGATATGGTCAGTCTCCAAGACAGAGCGCTACAATACACCACCAAGTACCAAGGTCAATTACTCAAGAACTTTCGAGTAGTCTCAGGTAAGCCAGAAGCTATCCAAGGTCAAAACATCGAAGATATGCGCAACGCCGAAGAGAATCTAAGTAATGTCCTAAGAGATATCGACACCCAGATCGAAACCAACGCCAAAAAGAAAGAACAGCTCAAGCAAGAGATCGATATCCTCTATAAGCAAGCCGAGCAAGAACAAGCCCGACGACTTAACATCAGAGATGGATTAAGGCAGTAGCAGCTTTTTTAACAGTGGTTAGTAATTATTTGACAAAACCAAAAACTTGTGGTTCCTTATAGTTAAGGTAAGCAAAACTTTCGAAAGAAAATAAGCTTTGATTCTTTTCTATCTTGAATAATGCAGGAGCTATACTTTTATATTAAAGCTAATTTATAGACTTTAGTCAAAATCTTAAAATCCAATTGTTGACCACAGTAAAAACTTGTCATATAATGTAACTACTCGTCCGGAAGAGTAACAAATCTATTAAATCTCAAAAACAAAAAACCAATAATGCAAAACCTTCTAAAAAAACTTATTCAGTCTCTATAACCCCAAAAAACAAAAACCCAAACAACAGAATCCCAATAATGTAAATAGCTAAACCCAAAAAAACAAAAGAACAACCCAATCTCAACTTGCTAAACTTAAACTTTTAGTAGGTTGGTTTTTTTGGGCTTGTTTTTCAATGATTAGTTTATTGTAGAGATCTATATAATCCTTGGTATAATCGTGTTCTAAATAATTAAGATAACTTGATTTGGCATTGATAGAGAGCTTGGCTAGTTGGTCGGGGTTATGGTATAGGTCGTTGAGAGCTTTGGTTAATTTATCTATTGGTTGAAAATATCCATTGATTCCATCGTGCACAATATATTCAAACGCCAGGTCATCGACCGCTACAACAGGTAAGCCATAATTCATCGCTTCCAGTGGAGTAGTTGGCAAAACCTCAGAATAAGAAGTTACCAAAAAAATCTTAGCCCGAGAAGCTAAACGATCTAATTCCACAGGTTTGTAACCGCCGTAAAGAAGAACCTGCCTTTCTAGGTGAAGCTGGGCAATTTTTTTTTGAAGTATGTTGCGGTAGGGTCCATCTCCAGCGATGATATATTTCATATCGGGATAGAGCCTAAGAAGAGGTAAGACAGTGTTGATGGACTCAAGCAGGTTTTTTTCTTTTGCCACTCGCCCCCAGGTGATTATATTAAAAGATTTGTCTAATTGATTTGTGTTGATAAATTTATCGAATTTGAGATTTTCTTTTTCTTTTTGGGAGATTGGATTGGCTTTATTATGACGGATACTAACACTTTGTTTCTGGGGAGGGATGTAGATATTAGGAAGATTATAAATTGGCTTGGTTACATTAAGCTCCCGAAGATATTTGGAGATTTTGGTTGATAGTCCAATTACGCCATCATAATTATCACAGACAATCTGACTATAAGTCCTAATAAATTGCTTATAACCAATAATTTTAAAATAGTCATATTCCTCAACGAGAGTATGATAAGTATGCAGACAAGGTATTCCAAGCTTCTTGGCGATAAAAACGGTATCAACTCCACCAACGAAGGTGTCATGGCTATGGAGGATTTGTACGCCATTATTTTTTAGGAATTTGACAGCCTTATTAAAGCTTATTGGGATTCGCAGATCTTTAGATGTGTAGCTTGGAGCAGGCACGGACGGTAGCGGTAATATATAATCAGGATAAACCACCCCTGGTATCTTAGGGGTGATTATATAGACTTGGATACCTTTATCCCGAAGGGATTTCTCTAGATTGGACAGGGTAATGCTAACCCCATTAAGATTAGGAAGGTAAGAATTAGTAATTAGACCAACTTTGAGAATTTTTTTTTCGGGTTCCATATTTTAACTTTCCAGTTACGCAATTTGCTCTTGGTTGATACTAATTTTGACATTAGAATGAACGGAGGAAGAGTTTTCTTGGTTAACTAAGTCAATCATCTGACTCATTAGTTGGATACAGTTTTTTGGATACATTCCGACAGCTGATTCACCGCTAAGCATTACATAGTCGGCTTTATCAATTTTGATAGCTCGGTATAGATCACTCATTTCGGCTCGAGTTGGAACTGGGGATGTAATCATAGACTCAAGAACTTGAGTTGCAACGACAAAAGGCTTGTTGTGAGCTCGGCAGACATTCTTGATTTTTTCTTGTAAGAATGGGACTGAGATATGAGCAGGAGTTGTCTCTAGGGCAAGATCTCCTCTGGCAATCATAATCAAGTCTGAGGCATAGGTGATTTGACTTAGGTTTAGATCTTGGACAGCTTCACCCATTTCAATTTTGGCACAGTATTTTGGAGTGTAATCAGTGATGTTATGTTCTTTTAGAATCTGGTTGACGATATTTTTCATCTTATTAATGTCATCGACAGTTTTGACGAAGCTGGCAGCTACATAGTCAGGTTGTAATCGAGGAATAAGATCATTGAGGAAAATAATATCTCGGGGTTGCAAGAAGTCAACTTGAAGATCGGTATCTGGCATATTCATACCTTTTCGACTTTTGATTTCGCCGCCGTAGGTTACATCGCAGTTAACAGATGTTTCTAAGACTTCTGTAACTAGTAGTTCAATTTTGCCATCGTCAACTAAGATTCTGTGTCCAACTTGTAAGAATTTATGCGCTGGAAATTCGTATGGGAAAACATTTTTCTCACCAGCTTTGTACGGGTAATCTTGATTCGCTTTAGCTTGCTCCAGAATTATAGCTTCTCCGTTTTTGGCTTCGAGGACTTGAGAAACTTCACCAAGGCGGATTTTTGGGCCTTGTAGATCCATAAGGACTTCTAAGCCTGCATTTCGAGCCATGGTTCCTGCTAAGTAATGAGATTCTGGGGTGTTATGACTGCAATTCAACCTTGCAATACTAACATTATTTTTCCCAAAGAATTCTAGGGTTTGCTGGTTAAGAGATGCTGGTCCGATAGTGGTGATGATTTGGGTTTTTTGTGAATTAATAGACATATATTTTGATTAAGACACATTAATCTGGTTTGGTCAATTAGACTTTGAACCTGTCTAGTTAATCTTGCCCAATATTAAAGCCTTGGTTTAGATAAGGCATTATGAAGTACTTTATCACCAAGGCTAAATTTAGTAAAATAAG
>JAYWGL010000076.1:0-4022 GCA_043778275.1 Minisyncoccota bacterium | reverse complement strand
GAAAGACTGGTAGAGAGTTTAGAGGCTATGACCTTGCTTGCAGGAATAAAGTTACGGTTGTGATGTGGGGTAGGTGGATTAACTAGACAGGTTCGTTACTCTAAGTTTTAATTTGCCAAAAAGTTCTAACTCAACTTAGATTTTTTTATCAGACTTTTTTAAAACTCTTTTTTTAAAACTACAACTATGACACCCCAGCTCATAAAAACTATTGCCAACATCATTACTTCCAATCTTATAGCCCTAAGCACGAAGCTAAATAAGCCCGTAGAAGAACTGATCACCAAAGAGCAGTTAATTGATTTGGCTCAATTGTTCCAAGATCAGAGTATTAATAACCAGGCTTTACAAGTGGCAATTGAGCACCTAATCAATAATCCAAGTCAGAGCGTAGAGTCCACAGTCCAAAAACTAGATCTCATTCAAGTCAATGATGAATCGGCTCTATTAATCTTTGTTAAAACAGTAATTGAGAATAATCCAAATCAAGTTACTGAGTATCGATCAGGTAAGGTTAATATTATAGGATTCTTAGTCGGGCAATGTATGAAAGAATCTAACAAATCAGGTAACCCAGCCAAATTCAAAGAACTCCTAGAAAAGCAATTAACTTAACCCCGCAAAAAAATGCCTAGTCCTATTTCTTTTAATCCTCGCAAGTTAAGTATATCCCTTGCTATAGCCTTCATTATCTTAGCTATTGGGCTATACGCACCACTTCGATTAGTCTTTGCGGGCGAATGGAAACTTCAGCAGCAGTTTAACTGGTTTAATTTTAAGGAATTACCTCTGTTCAATGATCCTATTTTTCGGGATTTACCTATTGGGATGATAAGCTTTCGTTTTTATTCTTTGTTGATGTTGCTTGGAGTTCTGGCGGGATACGCGCTTACTACTTTTTTGGCTAAGTTTCATTTTATTGCTTCGACAATTATTGATAGGCTTTTGATTGGAGTTCTGGTCTCGGGTCTGATTGGAGCTAGAACCCTTTTTGTAATCTTTAATTGGGATAAGTTTGCATCTGAGCCTCTAAGTATAGTGCTGTCAATTCAGCAAGGGGGCTTAGCAATCTTTGGAGCATTTATCGGTGCGGCTTTTTATATATTTATATACACTAAGCAATTTCGATTTAATTTTTGGGAGTTTTTGGATATTATAACACCTGGAGTTTTACTTGGGCAAGTAATTGCGCGCTGGGGTAATTTTTTTAATTATGAAGCTTATGGGCAATCAACTTCTGTCTATTGGAAAATGTTCGTCCCTGATATTGCTAATATTACAGCCAATATTAATCAACGTTTTTTTCACCCAACCTTCCTCTATGAGATTATCCCTAACTCATTTTTGTTAATTGCAATTTTGTATTTTTACACTAACTTAACGCGCAAACGTTCAGGCTTAATCTTTGCCTTCTGGGCTGTCGGATATGGGGTTATTAGATTTATCGTAGAATTCTGGCGACTAGACGCTCTAAAAGTAGCCTTACCTTTTAATATTAATTACGGAGTCTTCGAATATCCTAATCTCCTTGTTAGTCAATTCCTGGCTCTTGTTCTTATAATTTTGGGTATTATTACATACTACTATCGTAGCCGAGTCTTCTTCAACAAAAAAGGCTTACAAGAAATCCGCTAATTACATTAAAAATAAAAATCTTGACAAATAAGTAGTCTCTTGCTACAAGACTAAGAATTACAACAAAATTTACTATTAAAATTATGGGAGAAAGGTCAGGACAGGAAAAGCTAATTGATTCTGAGATTAGGCTATATATATATTTAAGACATCTATATTCAATAAGGTATATAGAAGAAATAGGTACTAAAAAGCCTGCACCATTTAGGGAGTGCACTGTAACAGATGCTCATACTGTGGAATTATTTTTTGATGTAAAAAATGCACAATTACTTGAAGCAAGCAACTCAAAAACCTTACAAAAATTACATAAATTCGTGAGCTACCTAATCGGAAAGCCACCTATAAAAAAACAGGGGCTATCTCAAGACAAATTAAACGCTGATACAGACTATGTCTACTACCCAATCACCCAACTTGGAATCGAACTAAGGTTACCCGCGGATGAAGAATTACAAGAAACTTACTTAAGGAAGCTTAAATCAGATATCGAAGCCCAGATTAAGACTCTAACACCGCAAAGTCAAGAACCTCAAGCCCCAGGCAAAATCCCTAGTTTAGAGTTATCAGAAAAAGAGCTCAAAGCGGAAATAAACCGAATATTTAAAAAAATAGAATTTGATGAGCTCCAGGTAGGATTAGATCTTACAGATGAACAAAAAAATGTCTACAAAGCCTTTTGGTCAAAAGATAAAAATAGACTAGAAAGATTACTGAATAAGTCCATTGGTGAATTAACAGATGAGAATTGGGGGGATTTACTGAGCAAAATTAATACAAAAATAAATAACAAAAAGTCAAGACTGCTAAATCAAATTGCTATAAATGTACGGCAAGTTAATAGACTACCGTTGGATCAATTAGATCTCGGAGGTGGAGTTTACAATGATGTTGTGGAAAGGTTAAATTGGAGCGCCCCTGGATTGTTTTTTCACAGGCAATCTTCATACGCATATCTCAGTAATCTACCAGCTATTAGTGCAACCGAAAGGGAGCTAATTCAAGAAATCATTTTACAATACCCACCTGAAAGTCAAAAAAATTGTATCGAGCTTTTGTCTAGTTATGTATTCATAAATTCCCGCGAAGTTTTAGAGATAAACTTAACCTATTTTGCTAGGATACTTGGAAATCTATATAATCGTTTATATCCAATAGCTAAAAAACAAGTAGGGGTTCTGGGACATGAACAAATAGCTTTATACCCGCATGGAAATCTTATAAGGAAGCTTAGCACAATGGAGGGTCTTCCCGATCTGAGTAATTCTTCAACAACCACAGACTTACTTCAAAAATACACTTGCTGGCAATATATTTATTTTTCGGGATTTATAAATGTTGATAGATCTACTTTCACACAAGATCAATTAGATAAATTTAATGATCTAAGAGATAAAGATGTAACACTACGCCAAAAAAATATCTATCAACTCTTTCATGAAATTTATTTAGTTCTAAAACAAGTAAATGACATAGATCAGTTGCGTAATAAGTTAATTTCTGGTAGGGCAACTAACTAAAGTAATGTAACACTTCGCCTATCCTCAATCGCTCTTATAATGGTCGCTTGATCTAGATTATCGGGATTGTAATAAAGAGGCAGCCCCTCGGCAAGCTTGGTGATTATGATTTTGCTTTGCCAGTCTTTTTGGCGGATGAAGTCCTTAATATAAGCTAATGTACTATCAGCGGAGAACCCCGCCTTGAAGAATATCACTAGTTCAATAGTTTGATCAGGTTTTAGCTTGGATATAAGCTCAGGAAGTCGTATTTGGAGTAAGTCCAAGAGTTTAGTCTGTTGAACAAAGATATTATCAATCGGTGAAATCAGTTTATTCAATATATGATAAGTTCCACTGTAAATTTGAGTTTTTTCAATGTTGAGAACATCTGTTGTTTTTTCAACTAAGCAGATTTGGTTGCGGCTTCGAACTGGGTTAGTACAGATATTACATATATCATTATCACAAAAAAATCCACAAATCTTACAGAACTTAATAACTTCTTTCATTTCTTGAACTTTGTTGATTAATTCAATGTAATTTTCTGGTGATAATTCTAGCAAGTCTAGGGCTAATTTTTGACTACTGCGTTTACCTAAGCCAGGAATTTTTTGGAAACTATCGATAACTTCCAGAATGACACTTGGTAACATAAAAAATTAAAATATTGGTAGCGATACGGGGAATCGAACCCCGGTTACTAGAATGAGAATCTAGCGTCCTAACCATTAGACGACACCGCCGTAATTACCATATACAATCAATATTAAAACCAAAAACCAAAACTTTGTCAATTGATTGACGAACCTGTCTAGTTAATCTTGCCCAATATTAAAGCCTTGGTTTAGATAAGGCATTATGAAGTACTTTATCACCAAGGCTAAA
>JAYWGL010000075.1:0-4068 GCA_043778275.1 Minisyncoccota bacterium | reverse complement strand
ACTTATTTTACTAAATTTAGCCTTGGTGATAAAGTACTTCATAATGCCTTATCTAAACCAAGGCTTTAATATTGGGCAAGATTAACTAGACAGGTTCGGTTAACTTTTGACATTACTAAAAACTTGAATTATAATACTGGTAACTTCTCTAAGTTCTCTGACTCACTCCTCTGTTATGATGAGTCAAGCAAAAAACAAAAAACTCCTCAAAAAGTTCGCAAAAACAAAAAAGACTCAGAGCAGCCACTCCCCTAAAAAAAGAGTTCCGTAGGTAACAGTACAAAATTTAGACAGCCTCTCAATAATATTTTCGGTAGTATACCTTTAGTCTTTATGATTAAATCAGTGTAATACCAAAAATTTGAATCTGCCTATCATACGCGGTCAAAACCCTAGTTTATCTATATGTGGTTCATTGACTGCGTATTTCTGCGGCTGAGAGTTTTATCGAAATAATGATTTGATTTCTTAGGCTGTTATTCTGGAGCTGAGTTAGTTCCAGTTTTTTGTTAGCATTTGTTGGTAGATTAATATAATCAAAGATTGGACTGATAAAGCTATGGTAATTCCCGATAATTGTAATTTTATCCCATTTGATACCCTTGAGGTTTTTTAGCATGTAGATATCAGTTTGTTTAATCACCCCAATTCCATCGAACCCTGCCCGTATTTTAGAGGTAATCTTGGTTATACTCCCCGTTAATCCTACAATGTTATAAGAATTTCTGTCGCTTGCAATTTTTTCTAAGGTGTTTGCGATCTTGGTAATTGTGCTATTGGTATTAGCCAGCCACAGTCTTGGAAAGCTCGTTTGAGAATTATCTTGGGAATTATTCTGATAATCCATATACTCATCTTCGAGTTGATTAATATGACCGTCAATCCAAGCGATTCTAGTATTGGACTCTTCTTTTTGGTATTTGTAGATAAGCCTATCTATTATTAAGTCTTTTATTGGGTTGAGTTCATAGAGATTGATCAGACTTTCTACTTGTTTTGGGTTAAGATAAGTAGGGATAACAACCTGTTCATCTCTTAACAATACCCCAAAAGATTGAATAAGATTAAACTCCGCTCTGTGATATAAAATCTTTATTGTATCTCTAACTTGAGATAATCTTGCATCTTGCGTATAATTAATCTGGCTCTTCTCTAGCCAATTATATAACCAATTATAACTAAAGAGCTTTGAATTTAGGCTAATTTCAAGCTTCGTATAACCACTTAGATAAAGTCTGAGTTGCTCTTGGACGCTCGCCATATTCTCAATTAAGGTCTGGAATCTATGGTAAATACCCTCTTGATTGATCGGCATAGAATTTGGTTTGTAGATGTACTGAGATTTTACCCAGAATTGATTGAGGCTAATCAACCAAAAATCATAACTATTAAATAATTTTGTAACCGCAAGTGCAAGATCGGGATTAGGAGAATCGAAACCTTGAACAATATTAATCAGATTGACTAGCTCCAGCATATTTACCGTACGGTTGGCTATTTCATCAACTTGCCAGATAAGGTTTTCTAGAAGTGGGGTTTTGGCTTTTTGATTTTCTTGGATTTTGTTATTAGTTTTATTTTTTATTTCATTCCAAATATAAGATATATAGCTATGATCGGATTTTTGACCGTGGACGTGGACTTGCCAATTATACTGGAGCTTGGCTTGAAGCATCACACTTAACTGAAGATATATTTGGAGAAATTTGAGATTTGATTCCAGGACAATCTGTTCTAATTTTGAACTGGCATCAGTTAATTCTAATTGAGTTAGTTGATTAATGCTGTGAGCAACGCTAGAATCTTGAGTCCGTCCTGACCAATCGATATTTTTATACAATTCTTGGGGGGTTTGAGTTGATTTAACCTGGTGTAATTCGTTGGCTTGTAGATCTAAATCATAGATTTTTACCCCGACAAAATACTGGATTAAAAGTTTTTTTGAAACAGTAGGTAGATCGTATAATCGAATAAAATTAACTAACTTCAGCCAGAGATCAAGGCAACAAGCCGTATCGTAAAGTGCTCGATGAGGGAGGATTTTTTCAGGGCTAATACTTCCGCTATTCATCAAGACTTCAGGATTAAGCTTGAGATTGACCGTTAGAGATTCTAGATTAACAGCTGGTAATTGCGGCAACAAAATCTTAGACAGGTAAAAAGTATCAAAGAACTTAGCCTTCTCAGGCAAGAACCAACCTTGAGCCTTTAGGAATTTGGCATCGAACTCGATTAAAGAATGTCCAATTACTAAGATTTCTTGGTTATTTTCAGGTTGATTTTCAAGCTGACCTTCTAACCAATTAGCCCAGTTATCACGAACCTGAAAGGCTTTTTGGCTACTGGCAAGGGCTTGATCAGTTAACCCTGTGATTTTGGTTACGGTAGGGTCTATGGGCTGGATGTTAGCAATAGTTTGGTCAAAAGTAGAAATAATCTTAATACCGTCAGTATCCCAAGCACACAAAATACCAGCAATTTCTATAATCTCGTCAGTAATAGGATTAAGTCCATTGGTCTCAATATCAACAAATAGTAGTAAAGGGGTCATATAAAAAAGCTACCTCAAGGGGTGGGATGTTGTCAAAAATCTTGACATAGCTCAACAAAAAGTATAAAATAGAAGTAAAATGACTAAAAATCATTATAATTAGTTAATTAAAAAACTAAATAAACATAAAATAAAGATATATATATGAATTCAATCTATAAACGCACAATTCAAAATAAGATGGATCTCTATTTAGATTCTCACCAATCTTTTACAATTTACGGAGCTAGGCGAACTGGTAAAACTACCTTAATTCTTGATTATGCCAAAAAAATAGGTTTAGAATATAAATATGTTGACTGTGATCTATTCTCTAATCAGCAACGATTAAGCGTGCAAGAAGTTGAGCCCTTAAAAGAGTTTATCGGATCAGCTAAATTATTATTAATTGATGAAGCTCAAAGAGTTAAGAATATTGGGCTTAATATGAAAATTATTCATGATCATATTCCTGAGGTCAAAGTTATTGCAACGGGTTCAAGTGCTTTGGATTTGGCTAGTAATGTTAAAGAATCTATGGCAGGGCGTGATTATTCTTTTTATTTACATCCCTTGTCATTACAAGAACTAAGTCAAAAAACTGATAAATTTGATATGAGTTATAAACTTCAAGATTACCTAATTTATGGTATGTATCCTGAGGTAATCCAAAAAGAAAGCTACCAAGAAAAAATCGATTACCTGTATGAATTGGTTAACAGTTATCTGTATAAAGATTTACTAGAATTGGACTTAATTAAAAAACCCTCCCTAATCCTGAACTTACTCAGAGTTTTAGCTACTTGTCTTGGTGGTGAAGTTACTTCAACAGCTTTGGCTGAAAAAGTAGGATTTTCAAAAAATACAGTTGAAAAGTACTTAGATTTACTAGAAAAATGTTTCATTATCAAAATAGTTCGCCCTTACAACAAAAAAATTGCTAATGAAATTAAACACCCTTTTAAGGTCTATTTTTGGGACTTGGGAATTAGGAACGCCTTAATAGAAGATTTTAAATTACTTGAGCTTAGAAGCGACTTTGATCTTGGGGGAATGTGGGAAAATTTTGTTTTTATAGAGAAAATGAAAAAAACCATGAATAACAATCAGTACAAAAAATATTGGTTTTGGCGAACCAGTGAATCAGCTTCCAAAGAATACGATATGATCGAAGAGGAAAATGGTATTTTGACAGTCTTTGAGATTAAATGGGGGCAGGCAGGGGTCAACAAAGTAAAAAAATATCCTGTTTTCTTTGATACTTACAAAGGTAGTGATTTACATGTTATCAGTAAGGATAATTTTACTAGTTGGTTGGTTTAGGATTACCCATAAGGGATTATAATACAAGCAGGACTATTGAGACTTTCGCGTGCAATTGTAATTTTGTTAATATCGATATAATCGGTATAAAATTTATCCTCTGGGTAGAAAAAATATGGGCATTGCTTAACAACTATAGATACTATTAAATCTATGAATCATTAGCTTTAACGAAATATCAAGCATTTCTTTAGTTTTAGAATAACATTTAGTTC
>JAYWGL010000074.1:0-13054 GCA_043778275.1 Minisyncoccota bacterium | reverse complement strand
TACTGTATCTGCTCATATTTAGATAAGTAATGGGATATTAGGAATTTAGGCAAGGGTGGAGAGTGTAGTGGCTAGATGGGAGATGGGTTGGCTATAATATATTTTGTATCGCTCCGTCAGCTCGGAAATCGTTTTTTATCTTGATACGATGTAAAATTTCTCTTACAAAAGATGGTGTTATCCTGGCTGGGTTTTGAACTTCAGAAATAGATTTGAGAATAAACCCTGTCATTTTTTCTTGAGCCGTAATCCCAATCATTGACTCTGATAGAAAACTAAGAAATTGTTTTTCCTCGGGAGTGTAAGATAGATCTTGAATAAGTTCTGCCAAAGTTGAATCTAACAAACGAAATATTGGAAACCTCTTCATTAAGAATTAAAAACTAAAAAACCAATAAGTTGTTCACTTATCTATCACAGATATAGCATAGAATCATAGCTTGGTCAAATCCTTTACCTTACCCACAATTTCCTAATTACCCAGGCACAGACTAACCCCCAGAAGATTGAGATGAGGATTGAAAGGAAGATGCTTTTTTTGGTTGGGATGATGGGATGATCTTTGGCTTGTTGCTTAGCAATTGTCAGGATGCTTACTGGGACAAGCTTGATGGCTAGCCATACTAGAAGCGGGACAATAATTACATCATCTAACATCCCAATCACTGGGATAAAGTCGGGAATCAGGTCGATGGGGCTAAAGAAATAAACCAAAGTTATACCAATTGCAATCTTGGCTATAAGTGGGCAGCTCTTGTTACGATAGGCATAGACTAGGATCTGGATATTATTCCCGAAGGTCTTGAGTTTTTTGATTACGGCTTTGAGCATCTTGAAATAAATTGAGTTTAGTTGAATTGGATTACTTCGCGACTGTTAGTCCCGTAGATTTCACCACCAACTACTCCATTATCATAGAGTTCATCGATGACTTTTTTGGCAGTTTTGCTATCGATACCGAGATTGCCTGAGAGGATTGAGACGGAACACATCTGCATATCGAGAACTAGCTTCTTAGCTTCTTCATAGATGGCTATGCCATCTTCTGGGTCTTTGGTACTCTTTTTTAGTCCTGGGACATTGATAGTTCCAACTGGTGGTTCTGTAACATCGGGGTTGAAGTTACTATAGCCCTCTTTTTGGTTACCTTGATCGATTAATTGCTTAACTAGGCGGTGAACTTCGATTTCTTGGGTGTTAGCTCCTTGGAAGCGTACTGGCTGGAGTGTCTTTGGAGACTTGAATAATCCGTCTCCTTGCCCAAGTAGAGTTTCGCCGCCGTTAGAATCTAAGATTACCCGACTATCAATTTGGGTAGCGACAGCAAAGCAGAGCCTGGTTGGGACATTGGTCTTGATTAACCCTGTGACGATATTAACATCAGGTCGCTGAGTTCCAAGCACGAGATGAATTCCTACAGCACGACTCATCGCGGTCAAGCGAGCGATTATTGGCTCAACTTCATTTTTGGCTTGCATCATTAATTCAGCTAACTCATCAATCACAATCACAATATAAGGAATTAGCTGTAGCCCTTCGGTATTGGATGGTTGGCTATCTACATAGTTATTATAATCCAGGATGTTACGCTTACCCTGACCGCGAAGGAGTTGATATCGCCTGTCCATCTCGAAGATACTCCACTTAAGTGCATTTATAGCTTTATCTGACTCGGTAATTACGGGACTTAGAAGGTGCGGGATATTATCGTAGAGATTAAGCTCCACCATCTTCATATCAATTAAGATTAATTGGAGATCTTTTGGTGAGTATTTGAACAGGAGGGAGGTCAACATTGAATTAATCCAGACTGATTTTCCTGAGCCTGTTGCTCCAGCTACCAGGAGGTGAGGGGCTTTGGTTAATGAATAAAATAGATTTTCACCGCTGACAGTCTTGCCAATTGGAATAGGAAGCGGGTCACTGTAATTATCGAATTCAACTGTGTCGATGAGATCTCTAACTCGGACTTCTTGCTTAAATTGATTGGGAATTTCGATAGATGCCCAGTTATGCCCTGGAATTGGCATTTGCATTCGCAGGCTCTTGGCGGCTAGAGCGAGAGAGAGATCTTGGTGCAGGGCTGAGATACGAGATAGCTTGATCCCGCTATCAGGGCGGAATTGGTATTGTGAGACTGTTGGGCCAGTAATTGCCTCGCCCATAGTCACATTAATACCAAAAGCCCCAAAGGTCTGTCTGATTTTGGTTTGGTTATCTTCCGTTGGCTCGATACCTTTTTTGGCACTGGATGGGATGAAGATATTGATTGGAAGTTCTTGCCAGTCTCCTGTGCGTCGAAAGATGGTATCTTGGATTGAATTAGTTTTCTGGGCTTTGGGTTTTGTGATTTTGGCAATGTGTTTGGTACTAAGAATATTATCAACTAATTCTGTATCGATTACTGGCTCTGGTAAATTAGGTCGATCAAGTATCTTTAAGGCCTGGATTAACTTGTCATCGGAGAAGGTTTGGTTTGGGGTTTGCCCTTCTTTTTTTATAGTGCCCCAGAATTCTATTTTTGGCTCTAGATCCGCTTCGACTTTTGGCGGTTGAGAATTTAGTTCAGTCTTATTATGAAGGCTATCTATTATACTATCGGCGTAGGTTTGAACGCCAGGCGACATCCGAAAAGTCTCAAAGGCATCGGGGATAAGTTCCCAGATTAACTCAGGTTTTTTGCTTAGGTTCCCCAGTATTTCTAGGCATTCCACAATGGTTTTGCCAGTGAATAGTATAATACCATAGAGCATAACTGCTATCAGAACCACAATAGCCCCAGCTAACCCAAGCGGCTTCAGTAGGAATGGATAAAGAACATAACCAACTAGTCCACCTCCACCAACCAAGTCAACATCTTTAATATTAGTAATCCCGAAGCCAATACTCAAGAAACCTTGTACACTAAGCCAGATTAAGAATATCGAAGTCAAGAATTGCCCACTAACAATATTGCCAACCGTTTTTTTGGTCTGGATACGGATTAGAATTAGCCCAGTTACAAAAAAGCCAATAACGACCAAGATAGCCCCCCGCCCAAAAAGGGTACGAAAAAAGTTACCAACCACATCACCGAACGGACCAGCCAGCCCAAACAACGACAAAATAAACAAAAGCGTCCCCGAAAACGTGAACAAAATATAGAGATTCAGGCGATGCTGAAACGAGATTTTGACTGCGGGGAGCATTGAAGATACTGTCCCAAGATTAAAGTTATTAAGTAAGGGCATATCGCAATAATTTTTGGATTAGTGAGAGGCTTATTCTAGAGCTTTTTCAATTTGCTTACTTTGCTCTTCTAAGGTCTGTCCACCTGTCCACCAGCTGCTAACTTGACCGTCTTTTAGAATGACATTAGTTGGGGTTCCCGATGGTTTTGTGTTACCAGCTTGGAAGACTGATCCAATAAGATTTCGCGAACTAATGAAGGAGAGATCTCTCTTGACTAGCTTTTCTATATCTAGACTTCCTTTTAGGTTATCATACTGAGCTTGATCAGTTACATTTTCTTTGGCGAGTTGAGTAATTAGGGTTGGGGTCATTGAGTCTTGCTGAGCAAAAATTGCTTTTTTGAAATCCAGGAATTTCTCGGGATTTAGCTTATTGACAATCAGGCTGGCTTGGGCAGCTTGTTTAGAATAAGGATGAATATCTAGAGGGAAGTTACGAATAACGAAGCCGACCTTATCTTTGTATTTATCAATTATTGAGTTAAGGGCTGGGTCATTAGCCTTACAAGCACTGCACTGGAAATCTACGAAGTAAACGAATTGGACTTTTGAATCTTTTTTACCAGTTTTGTAAGAGTAGTCAGGTACCCAAGTAGTGTCACTAGCTCCAAGATTAGCCCCGTTAAGCGAGCCCTGGTAAAGACTTATCCCAAGAAACACGACTATTATTACCACTAGTCCTGCGACAAGCTTAGTGATTAGACCAGAGAATTCTTTGATGGTGTCAAAAATAGATGTTTCGTATATATTGTTATTGTTAGCCATAGTTTTTTTTGTTTTTTAGATTTAGTTTTGGAATGTGAATAACTATAATCAATGTGTTTTTGGAGAATTTGTCAATTGTCTTCTAGTCTAGATTCTGTGGTAAAAAGCTTAGACTCTTGGGTAACCAGTAATCTTTTAGCCAGTCTAGGAATTGGACTGGGACTGGCATTACCGAGAGGCGGCTTTGCTTAACTAGATACCAATTATCGAATAAGCCGCTTGCTTTTACCTGCTTAATACTTATATATTCGCTTGGTTCTAAGACTCTTAGTAACTTAAGACTCGCAACTACGCTTGGTCTAGGGTCTTGCTCATTGGGTATTGGGCTTGTTACTACCTCGGCTATCCCAACGATCTGAGCTTGCTTGACGCTGTGATAGATTAGGACGATGTCGCCTATATTCCAGGTCTTGATAATATTAATAGCTTGGTAATTATGGACGCCGTCCCAAGACGTAATCTTATCACGGACAAAATCCTGGATGGAATAACTTGATGGTTCAGTTTTGGCAAGGAAGACTTGGGGCATAGGAGGGTTATTTTTACTCTTGAATCAATTTAATAATGAGCTGAATTAAAATTTCTTTATCTTCTGGGTTACTTTGAGCAAGTAAGTTTAATCATTGAATCTTAGGACTTGGTGTGGTTAGCGGGAGGGGTATAAGAGTTACCAATCCTTAAAAATAAGCATAAAAAATACTGTTAGGTAAGTTACTTTTAAGCATTAAATTGCAAACTCTTATAACCTTTCCGTCTTGATAAGTTTCTACACTCGTTTTATCACTCTAAACTAACGACCAAAAAATCCACTCAACGGTAATGCTTGCTGACCAAAAACTCTTGTCCGAGGTAATTTGAACGGTTTATCAAAGTTGAGATTGCCGTTATTTTGACCTTCAACTGTGTAACCGTAGTAATAACCATTGGCTTGGGCTAGCTTCATTACTTCAATATTGTAGTTCCCATATGGATAGACAATCCCAAAAATCTTAACCCCGAGCTTAGCTTCTAAGGTGCTTTTTGACTTTTTTAACTCATTATTAACTTGATTAAAGTCTAGTACTCCACCAAAGCCAATATTAGGACAGTTGGCATCGACTGTGTCCATCGTACCTTTTGGAGTTGGGATATAGGTTTTGTAACCGTTAGATTTTGTTGCTACGCTATCGACTCCTGCTAAATAACAGTGAAAAAAACTATGGGAACTAAATGCCATCCCACCTTTTTTCATATCTAGAGCTTCATCCCAGCTCATATACTCACCTTCCCCAATTACATTAGTAATTAGAGCGAACTCACCAATTAGCTTATGTTTCTTAAGCGCAGGGAATGCATGGATATAATTATCTCGATACCCATCGTCAAAAGTCAGTAAAATTGGATTGGCCGGTAATTTTATACCCCTGTATTGATAATTATATATATCTTCACTTGTCACTGTGTTATATTTTTTGGCAACTAAGTATTCCATCTGAGCTTCAAAAACCTTTGGATTAACTCGAAGTCCTACAGCGGTAGCATCGGTAGCTGGAATCCCAGCCAAATCACTGATATGATGATACATCAAAACTGGAATTTCGAGATCTTCGGATTTTAATAAAGTGGCGGTATTGGGTACTAGTGCTAAGCTTGCTGAGGAGCTACTTGAAGAAGTGATTGAAGAACTGGTCGAACTGACTAAATTTGATTGACTTAGTGATACTGGTTGACTTGAAGATTGAGTTAAAGATTTGGTAGCAATATTCATTGCGGGGCTATTAGATGGTTTGAGAATCTCTTTAATGGCTATAAACAAACTTCCGAATAAACCAAGTAAAAGCATTCCAATAATCCAAATTCTATTAGTCTGAGGTTTCTTTTTTTTCATATTTTTTTCGTATTGAATTACCTAAGTATTAATTAAGTTAGTAAAACAAAATTTTAAATTTTGCAAGTTAGGGATAGAATTAATTTGTTTGCTATTTACAAAAATCTATTTATTTTTTATCTTATTAGAATAATATGTCTAATGTACAATCCCTAAGTCAAATTGACTTCACAAAACTTACTCAAACCTCAAAAGATATTTATTTGTTCGACTTCTGGGCACCTTGGTGTGGACCTTGTCGTATGATGGCACCTGTGCTAGAATGGATGGCGGATCAACCTAGCTCTAACGGCTTCAAAATTGCCAAAATCAATACTGATGAAAATCAAGAACTCTCAGCTGAAATGGGAATTCAAGGTATTCCTTACTTTGCCCTTGTAGAATTCGATAGTAATGGTAGTTATAAATTGATTATGGATGTAGCAGGTTCACAGCCGAATAAGCAAGCTTTTCTGGATAAAATTAATACCGCTATTGAAGAACACCAAAAAAATAATCCCGCTAAGACTAATATAGACTTCAACGCCGTCTAAAAAACCCTACACCCCACAAAAAATATGTTTGGCTCTATAATTCTTTATTTCTATCTATTCGTACAGATATGCTTATTTCTATTCTTGGGTCTGATACTGTATAATATATTTCTCAAGAGTTATCGCCCAAAAAATTCAATAGTGATTATCGTGGTACTTTTGGGGGTTTTTATCTTTAATGGGCTTCTGTCCATTGCGGCTGTCAACACTCTCTCCTCTGCCATTGATAGGCAAGTCAAAGAAAGTACAGTGCAACCTAGTTTTTAGTTAGTTTGTTAGTAAATTGATAAACGCAGCACAAAAAATCCTCCAGTAATTTTGGAGGAAATTTTTTATATAAAAATCTGTATATTTCTATATACTCTCTAGAGAGTCGTAGTTTAACCTTGCTAAAACTCTATCAATTGACGAGATGTTACCATCCATATTAATATCTTCAGTTGCATAGATACCAGAGCGATCTTGGGTTACCCGAGTACGGATTCGATCACCTGCGTTGATTGCATTATCGCTATTGGCATTTCCAAACTTTAGTCCATATTTTCCATTGGCTAGTATTGCCTGATTATTCGCCTTTACATTGGAATTTGTTGTAAAATCAAATGCAGTAACTGCCCCACCAGAATTAATAAAATTAATCGGAACTGAGGTAGAAATAGACAAATGATTTCGGTTTTTTACGATTAAATTGTAGTTACCATTAGTCAAACTAGCTGGTAATTTGAACCCTGACCCGTCGCTTTCTGTTAAGCTGCCGTTACTTTTTAGTAATCCAGATTTTTTGGCAACCGATACTCCTGATGAGTTCTTGAATTCGATTAAAATCCAGTCCACTGTATCTGCTGGAATGCTAGTGGCAACCAAAGGAGATTCTGTATATGGAGATGTCAACGGTATCAAATTTTTATTTTTTAGATCTACTCTCATTGTATTAGTACTCTCCGAATAAGCACCTTGTAAATTAACTTTTAGATTTAGTATTCCAGGGGTAAGTCCTGCAGAAGAAACAGCAGACGAGACGGATGCGGGTGAAGAAATTGCTGAACTTGAAGAGTTTGTAGCCAGTGGTATAGCTGTATAAAACTCTACCTCTGCAATATTTCCATAGCTTCCATCTGGGGAAAGGTATCTTAGGTATTTGTATGTGGCTGTGTTTGTCACTGGAATAGAGTACCATTGAGGAGTTGAGACTACCCCATTGATAGTTGCCAAATCAGTATAATTTACCTTGTCATTGGATCCTTGGAACCTTCCGCCGTTGGTTCGAGGACTCAAAGGTATATTATTACCGTCAACCCCACTTCGTGGGTAAAAACAGATCAAAGATACCGACTTTGGGAAAGTGTTAATATCCATACCAGAGTATCCGCCATTGGCATTAGCATAGTCGTAAAAAGTGTTAATATTTCCATCGAATGCTTTGTCAAAGGTTACAGCAGGATTATTACCATAGCTTGGTGAACCTCCGTAAATCATACTACTGGATATTTTGGTTAAGCCGCTATTAACTGGGCAGCTACTACTAGAAGTTGGGGCTGAACTACTATTTAGACTACTATTTGCGGTGCTTGAGATTACGGAACTAGAACTCATTGCACTTGAGATAGGTGGGTAAGAAGGTACTTGGCAGCTTAGTAGGTTGTTAATTATTGGTACGATGGCTGCGGTGAATGTATCTGCCATCTTCATAGCTCCACTTGCGTCGTTATGAGTACCGTCAGTCGTGTCTTGACTTCTTTCATAACCCGTAAACTCAACCATAGTAATTGGTGATTGGGTTGTATTTAATTGGGCAACTACAGGTACAACTACTTGGTCTCGATAATCTGTACCAGGCACAGGGGCATGTCCTATAATAATTTTGGCACTTGGATTAAATTGTCGAATTTTATTAATTATAGAAGTCCAGTAAGTTTTGGATTGGTTATAGTCTAGACCGCTGTTAGGTCCGTCATTTGTTCCAAGCATAATCTGAACTATACTAGGATTGGTCGCCATTAGTGAATCCATTGGATTATTATTTAGATTGCCATCCCATCCCCAAAAAGGAGGTTTGTCAATAAAATTATTTGTAGCGTATCCGCCATAACCACCGTGAGTTGTTGCCATATTAGGGGCTTGAGGTGAACTATCATTTCTAAGTCCAACAAACTTAACTTTATTAGCTAGTCCTGCATTTGTGAGATTGACCCATTCTTTGGCTCGATAACTGTTGTTAGTATCCCCCTCTTCTGTGATGGAGTCACCAAGTGGTAATATATTTATAATTGATTGTGAGTTATTACTACAGGAGCTCACACTGCCTACGGCTGGCGCACTGGAAGTTACTGGTGTATTGGTACAGCCAACTTCACCAACAAAACAGGGAGCAAGTTGTTGCCTTGGTGTTCCGCCCCCGCCGATATTATCGGGTGTATTATTGGTAATAACATTTAACTGGGTAATAATTTTGTCCATATCCTTGAAAAATGGTGACTGCCTGAGCGATCCTGTATCCCAATAAATATTAAAATCGTGTCCATATTTGGCTTTGAACTCTGTTGCCACCTCTTTTTCGTAAGTAAAATTAAAAATTGTACTATTACTATTAACCCCGTAAGAATCATCGGTAACATATCCACCATAATCTTGAAAAGCCTTTGCCATTTTTTTGGCAGCGTCAGTTTGCAGTCCAAGAGAATTAATATCAAGATCAGGCTTTAGAGCTAAAAGAGCTCCCATTCTGAAATAATCTAGATTTCCACCATACCCACCTGGGCAAGCGTAGCTATCATTGCGATCAGCTGGCCACATAAAACCTTTGGCTTTATAATCATTAAAGTTATTGTCCCCATCGTTACACTTGAGGTATTTCCAACCTGAGACTTCAATATTAAGAGCGTGCCGAATATCTTCTGTACTAGTCAGATCACCTGATTTTAGACCTCCACCAATTGCGGATAATCCAGAACCCCAATGAGACCCGTCAATTCCTTTACCCTTAATGTTAAGGTAGCAGGCTCCTGCTTGGATTTTTACACAGCGCCTTCCTTCGGCATCAAGATTAGCATAATTGGAATCTGCTTCATTGCGTAAATAACCTGTTACATTACTTGTTGGAGAGTTTCTACGCCCTGGTTGTATTTGGTAAAAGTCTCCATTGTTGTCAATAACTGTAGCCACTCTGTTAGTTGTATCATTTGGAGAGATATCGCTAATCATCCCATCATCAAGAGGCAAGATTCCTGTCTCGAATTGAGTAGGTTTTGGATTTTGTAATCTATAGATATTGTGAGGATCTGCAGCATATGTATCAGGTGCTGGCATTCCAGCAGAGGCGTACTGAGCGTTGCTACCAACTGGCATATTCCAGATAGAATCACGACTAAATGGCCATTTATAAGGGTCTCGGCTGGTAGGAAACGCAGCTTTGGCCGTTAAAGACTGCTGCGGGATTATTGTTAAGATTCCATATACACTAGCACTCATCAAAATTGCGGCTGTAAAAAATTGTGTATATTGCTTTAAATGTTTCACTATCGTACTTTTGGTTATCTTACTTTGCATAAACTATTATTGTTAATATTACCTATTATAGATAAGTATCCCTACATAAACTAAAATACAAATCTTGTAAAGTCAAGTGGTATATAATCTTGACAGAACACAAAATACTTTGCACTATCTAATCACTAGAACATCGAATGTAGCCGTAGCTCAGTTGGATAGAGCGAAGGACTTCTAATCCTTAGGTCACAGGTTCGAACCCTGTCGGTTACACCAAGAAATAGACAATAATAAAAATAACAGATTATCAAAAGTTTGCTCAGTTAGCTATGGCATTAAAGAATATATCCAAATTATCAAAGAGGCGACAAGGCGAACTCATAGGACAAATCTACAAATACATTTATCTGTATAACGATTTCTTTATACCCCGAACTAGAGTCTATCTAAAAGAAATAGCTCAACTTTCTGATACAATTTACTGGCTAGAACACCCAAAAACTACGGAAGTAACATCATTGGCAATCATTGATCCAAGATACAATTTTAACTTAGAGAGTCTTAATTGGGTAGTAATAGGTCATACAATATCCAAAATACCGAATCAGATCCATAACATTTTAGATCATATAATGGGAGATTACTCCAATTCAAATATAGTTCTTTTATCAAGGGAGTTATTTGCTAATGCGATGCAACTCAATGAGAATTATAAATTTATCTGTATGCGACCAACCGATCTAACTGAGCACTGGCCCTCGCTTGCTAATATGAACACGGATTATTTCAATCTAGTCTCTGGAGAGAGTATGGTAAACGGATGCACACGAAAAGGGTATAATGTTTACGTTCGTATCAATATCAAACATATCGAAGAATTAAAAATATCCAATCCTAAGCTTTGGAGTTTTTTGAACAGTGCTACCGAATAATCAATAGAATAATATGACTCCTGAGTTACAAAATTACGCAGAGCGATTTGGGTTAAATCTTAATCAACAAACCTTTTCAACTTTTTTTACTCAACTGGAGTTAACTAACTTCGTCGAAGACCTTCCCTATTTATTTGATATTAATAACTTTGTAACTAGGCTTTTGGAAGCTCAATTCTTGGGACAAAAAATCTGTATTTACTCTGATTTTGACACTGATGCAACCACTGCTACTGGTGTAATGTACTGGGGCTTACTTGACCTAGGCTTTAGTAAAGAAAAACTATTTTTCTATGTTCCTGACCGATTCACCGAAGGGTATGGTTTGAATCCTCAAGCGATTAGCCAATTAGCTAATAACTACGATCTAATAATTACAGTCGATTGTGGAATTAACTCTACATTAGAAGCTGAGATATGTAACAATAAAAGAGCTGATTTAATAATAACTGATCATCATCACCTAACCACAGAATTACCCAAGTGTGTAGCTGTTTGCAATCCCAGACTAAGCGAATATTACAGCACAAACCCCGATCTTATAAAGAATCCCATAATCTCCAACGAATTAAAAGCCTCTTTAAGCCAAGAGCAACTAACCCAATTAAAAAATATCCTCAAGCAGATAAAAACTCAAGAATCGAAAGCAATCCCGCTAAGTTCTAGTGTAACTGGGGTTGGGACTGCCTGGTTCTGTCTGGTCTGGCTTGGCTATGTTATCGATAGTCTGGAGCTTAATCAAACAAAGGTATAAGTGCTCAAAAAGCCCTTGACAAAGTTATCTTTTTTTCTTATTATTGGTTTAGGTAATTCGTTATAGTAAATAAAAATTACCAAAAAATAATTAAGCCACTTTAGCTCATTTGGTAGAGCAACGGTTTTGTAAACCGTAGGTGGTCAGTTCGATTCTGACAAGTGGCTCCAAAAAAAATAGTAAAATCATTTTTAAAACTTTGTAAGTATTTATATAAACCTTATCAAAATGAGTTAAAAAAAGAGCTTTCAGTTACATTTCCAGCAACTTATAAAGGGATACTCAGTTTTCCCATATCATCTATTACCTGTTACCTATGACATTGTCTTTGGTTATATTCCAAAAGATAGGTTTTTAGGTTTTTCAAAAATTACTAAGGCTATTAAGCTAATCGCTTCGAAACCAGCAAACCAAGAAGATTTTACACAAGAAATTGTAGATACATTTAACAAGCTTTTAGAACCTAAAGGTATAGGTATCGTTGTCCATGGTGTACATGATTGTATGTTAATTCGCAGTACTAAAACTGAGACGGTAAATATCACCTCGGTACTTAGGGGGCAATTTGAAGGATAAAAGCGAACAGGGAATAAATTTTTAACATTAGCTAAATTTAACAGAGATTAATATGATTGAAATAGAACTAAAAATACCAATTGAGAAGTCAGAAATTATACCACTTCTAGAAAGAATGGGGAGTTTACCAGAATTTAAATCTGGAGCGAGGCTTTATGAAAAAAATGTAATGTATGACAACCCTAATCAGTTAATGATAAAAACGGATGGAAGAATTAGATTGCGTCAGACAGGAGAAAAAGTTGAACTATGCTATAAAAAACCACTGAAAGATGAAAGTGGGATAAAAAAAGAAATTGAATACGAGGTAAATACAACCAATTTTGAAATAACAGAAAAAATTCTAGATATGATGGAATTTATACCTTTTTCGAGTTATGAGAGATATAGGACAAAAATTAAAGGTATGGATACCATCATCACTATGGATGAATATCCATTTCAATGCTTTGTAGAAGTAGAAGGTTCGGAGGTTGATATTAAAAAAGTAGCATTATTACTAGGTCTGAATATGGATAATAACACGAATTTACCCTGTGATACATTATTTACTGAGTGGAGAAAGGGGAGAGGGTTACCTATACAATATAATATGACTTTTGCTGATTATGATAAATAATTAGTCTTTTTGTGTCGGTAGCTCAGATGGTAGAGCGTTGCATTTACATTGCAAAAGTCGCAGGTTCAAGTCCTGCCTGACGCACCAAATATTTATATATAATAAAAAGCTTTGTAACAGAAATTAATTTTGATAACCTGACCTTACTAAAATTAAGCGACGAAAACCATCTAGATCTAAATATAGGTCGAGCTGCTTGAATTCAAACTCAAAGTGCAACACCTAGCTCTTCCCCATCTTCAAAGACTTCTGTAGGTGTCAGGTAACCCAACCTCTTTCTAGGTCTAGTATT
>JAYWGL010000073.1:0-13725 GCA_043778275.1 Minisyncoccota bacterium | reverse complement strand
CTGTATCTGCTCATATTTAGATAAGTAATGGGATATTAGGAATTTAGGCAAGGGTGGAGAGTGTAGTGGCTAGATGGGAGATGGGTTGGCTATATATTCGAGTTTTTTTCTTTTATGAAAACAAGTAGTGGGTGGGCACCTATATCTTACCTTATTTTCCCCTTTATTTCTTTTTTCATACCTTTTTCGTTATGTACTTTAGTATATCTTGTATTTTGCCAATTTAAAAAAAGAAACACAATTTTAGTAAATTTACCACTATTTTTTTCAAATCTACTTATTCATTTTGTATTTTTAATACTAAATAGCGGAAGTTGCGATTATGGTAAAATCCGAGATTTTAACTTCATACAACGGATTATAACTGGTCAATCCTGTCGTGACGATATAATACAACTATGGGTACCGTCTATGGTAGTTGATATTTTATTTAGTGCTCACCTCTTTATCTACTTCGTATTTATAATCTATTCTTGTGTTAGTGTATGGCGGAAAGATAATCAGGTTGCTCAAATCTAGTTGACAAATACGCAATATTTATTTTGACTTATCTAAACCACATTCGTCCTTACTAATGATTTCGAAAGTGGTTTTTTATTTACACTTATAGATATCAACTTAGAAGAGTCAAATCAGATAACAAACCATAGAAATTATGAACCATAACCTACAAAACATCGATGAAATCGTCGAAAATCTAAAAATAGAAGGAATTAATTTACCAACACATAGCTCCGTAATTGTCCTAGTAAAGAACAAGGAAGGCAAATACCTTGTACTGCAAAGAGCTTTTAATGATCCAGATGGAGCTGCTTTATATGACTTTGCTGGAGGATCTGGAGATAGCTTTGATCCTGAGGATGATGCTAAGCGAGAATTATTCGAAGAAGCTGGAATACAAGCCGACTCCCTTGAATTAATTAACTTCAGTAAATATATCTGTCCTTGGAAAGGCGAGGAAAAGGTAAAATTTGTCTTTGCCCACGAGACTGATCAAGATGTTACCTTGAGCTTCGAACATGAGTCATTTGCTTGGGTTGATGCACCTGATGTGATGAATTATGAATTCTACAAAGCTGGCTTGCAAGAAATTCTTCTAGAGCACGCAAAGCAAGATTAAAATCTAATACTATTAAAATCTAATTTTAACTCCTACAATAGGGGTTATTTTTTTGCTTGACAGAGCTATGATTAGCTTGTAGATTCTATTAGAAAGAATAAGTTGTAAAATACAAATATGAAAAAAACTTCGTACTACACTGTAATCACAGGTGCCAGCAGTGGAATCGGACTAGCATTAGCTAATGAATTTGCACGCAATGGTCACAATCTAATTCTTGTAGCTAGAAGTCGAGAACTTCTAAATGATATATCTGCCAAAATCACCCTTGAATATAAAGTCAGCGTTCAATATATAGTTGCTGATTTAACTAAGGTAGAAGAAATCAAATCCTTGAAAGAAGAGCTAACAAAAAAAGATTACAAGATTAATATCTTGATTAATAATGCTGGTTTTGGGCTTTTGGGTAGGTTTTGCGAGTTAGAGATAGATAAACAGCAAAATATGATAGATCTAAATATCAAGGCTCTTGTAGAATTAAGTTATTTCTTTGCTGGGCTCTTCAAGAAGCAAGGATTCGGTTGGATTATGAATGTTTCGAGCGTTGCCAGCTTTTTGGCAGGTCCTTATATGGCTGTTTACTACGCGTCTAAGAACTTTGTCACTAGTTTTACATTAGCAATGGCTTCGGAGTTAAAAGACAGTAACATAATAGTTTGTGCGCTCTGCCCTGGATACACCGAGACTAAATTTCAAGATGTTTCAGGGATGGATAATAATCTAATGCTCAAGAAGGTTAAGTCAAAAGTTACTAGTCAAGATGTAGCCAAGGCTGGTTATTATGGGTTAATTGAAAAATCGAGTTTAATAATTATTCCAGGGATCCTTAATCAAATTATGATTAATTGTCTAAAATTCCTACCTATAAGACTCAAATTATGGGCGGTAGGATATCTGCAAAATCCAAAGTTAAATTAACTTCCAATGACTCTTAATAATAGATTCACAGGTTGGTTTGTAGTTTTTAGTAAGACAATCTATTTCGAAATTTTTGTATCATTTGTGATGATATCCATAATTTTTTTACAAACGGTCAATACTTATAGTATATGGAATTACAATACTTACTATGCAAGTTTTGGGAATTATCTTGAAATTAGTTCCCAGAGAACAAAGACCCTCTCGTCAAAAGTAGATTATCTTAACAGTACAGAATATAAGGATGAGAATCTAAAAAATCAAGGATATAAATACCCTGGCGAGCAAATCTGGGAGCTGAATCAAAAAGAAGTATCTCGCATCACCAAAAATCAACTTGATATGATTAAAAATCCAGCACAAAGCAAGTTCGAAAATTTAGATAGGTGGTTACTTTGTCTTAATCTGACTAATCGAAACTCTTTTTGGCTGGAATTAGAGTTCAAAAAATTGCAACTTCTCAATGATAAAAATCAAAATAAGCCAGTTTTATTTGAGGGTAATTTATGCAAAAGAGGTCAATGACTTATTCTAAGTACGGTAATCAAGTAGTCATAAAAAAAGGTATTAAATTCGACTCTAAGCTCGAGAGTAATTTTGATGATTTTATTATCGCTCAACCGCAAATTAAATTAATTGAAAGACAGGTTAAAGTTGAATTATTAGCAAAGTATCCACATCCTTTAACTGGGGAGTCTATGAGGGCAATCCATTATGTAGCAGATTTTTTGATTAAGTTTAATGATCAGTTTTTTTTGGTGGACTCTAAGGGCTTTATGACTAGTGATTTTATTATCAAGTATAAATTAATGATTGATAAATATGTATCAGGAGAATGCCCTTTATTAATAGTTGCTAAGACAACAAAAGAGCTAGTCAAGCAATTGGAGATGACCCATCTTCTCAAAAAATAGTCTTAATTAACAATTCTAATTAATGATATGCTCGACTAGAATATTAAATTCTTCATACTCAAGAACCTCTTTTTCAATTAATTCACCAGCAATTAATTTTAGTTCGGCTGTGTATTTGGTTATAATTTGCTTAGTTCTGACATAGCTTGCATCTAGAATTTTTCGCATTTCAAGATCAATTAATTTTGCAGAGTCTTCACTGTACTGTGGTTTATTCATCATATCTCGCCCTAAAAAACTCATACCTTGTCCTTGGTCAAAGGATACTGGCCCAAGCCCTGACATTCCATATTTTGTCACCATATCTCGAGCCATTTCAGTGGCTTTTTGCAGGTCATTACTTGCCCCAGTTGACACATCACCAAAGATTATCTCCTCAGCAACATACCCGCCAAATAAGGCACATATTTCAGCTAGAAATTCTTTTCGACTTTTTGTCATTGCGTCGTTTTCATTTTCTGCACTTAAAGTGTATCCCCCAGCTCTTCCCCTAGGGATTATGGTAATCTTTTGGACTTTGCGGGCTTCGGGTATAACTGTCTGGATTAGGGCGTGTCCAGCTTCGTGGTAGGCTGTTAACTTCTTTTGAGTATCAGTCAGTAGTTTTGATTTTAGGCTAGAACCAAGTATGCTCTTTTCTATGGCTTCACGTAGGTGGAGGTTATTAATTTTGGTGGCTTTTTCTCGTACAGCCATGATAGCAGCTTCATTGAGGAGATTTTGCAGGTCGGCTCCGCTGAATCCAGCTGTTCGCTTGGCGATTATAGACAGATCAACATCATCTTCGAATGGTTTATTGTCAGAATGGAGTTTTAGAATTGCTTCTCGTTCTCGTTTATCGGGAGGAGTTACGGTAACTTGTCTGTCGAATCGCCCTGGTCTTAGTAATGCGGGATCCAGGACATCTGGTCGATTAGTTGCGCCGATAACAATAACATAGTCAAGAGGTTCAAAACCATCCATCTCAACTAAAATCTGATTAAGAGTTTGTTCTCGCTCATCGTTTCCACCTCCAAGCCCTGCTCCGCGTTGTCGTCCAACTGCATCAATTTCATCAATAAATATTAGGCATTTACCTTTTTGCTTAGCTTGTTCAAATAAGCTTCGAACGCGACTGGCTCCGACACCAACAAACATTTCTACAAACTCTGATCCAGATACATACATAAATGGCACCTGAGCCTCACCAGCAATAGCTCGGGCAATAAGAGTTTTACCATTTCCAGGGGACCCATTAAGGAGAACACCGCGAGGAATTTTGGCACCCATTTTGGTATACTCTTCTGGTCTCTTAAGAAAATCTACAATTTCGAATAGTTCTTGCTTAGCTTCAATATTACCAGCCACATCGGCAAAGGTGACTTTTTTGGCGTTGGCTTTGTCATAGAACTTGCTTTTAGAATCCCCGAAGGCGACAGTTTTGCCATTAACTTCACTTAATTTTTTGAGAAAGAAGGCTCCAATTAGTAAAGTCCCCCCTAACAAAAGGAATGTTTGGAATATCTGACTGTTGATAATTCTTTCCCAGGGGGGAGTCGGTTTAATGTCGAAGATAAGCTCACCGTCTTTGTTACCAAGCTTTATACCGCTGTCCTTGATATCATCTCTTAAGACTACATAAGAAGGTGTATCTGTACCTTTAGTTATCGGTAAATAGCTCTCTTTAGTAACTTCCTCGCGATTTTTCGAATCATTTTTATAGATGTACGCAATTAATAGCTCCCCTGTTTCGGTAGCTTGTATTTTACTTACTTTACCCTGTTTGATGGTGCTGATAAGTTCAGAATAGGGTTTTTTGTCCGAGCTATTTTCTGGATCGCTGAAGATTATCGCAAACCCAACAACACTTAGTATAATTAATATTAAGATAACGAAAGTTCCGCTTCGATTATTTTTGGAATTTTTGTTGCTGCCACCTGTTAATCTAGTTTGACGAGGGTTTTTGAGTTCAGTTTTTTTTGGAGTTAATGGTTGTTGGTTATTAGATTCTGAGTCCTCGGGATTATTGGTAGTCAAATAATTCATACTTAATAGGGTTGAAAATTGAGTAAATTGATTATTAGAACTAAGATGACTTGACTATAAGAAGAAGCCTAACTTTTCGTCTAATTAATTGATATAGACAAGGTAAACAGTTTATAAGTCTTTGTCAACTACAATTAGCTCGTACTAAAAACAAACCCAAAATCTCGAGGGATTAGACAAAAATAATTTTTTTATTCTTGATTATACTAAATAACCAGTTTAACATTTGAGTTAAACATATAAAATAGAGAATAATATGCCTTTTGTGATTCAGTCAGGTTCAAAACAATATACAGTTACCCCAGGACAAAAATTTGTAGTAGATCGTCTTAAGAATGATTTGGGAGAAGTTATCGAACTACCTTTAGTTTACAGTTACGGAACTACTAAAGGAGCTACATCAGTACAAGCCAAAATTATACTACACCAAAAAGGAAAAAAAATTCGAGTAGTTAAGTATAAAAATAAAAATAACTATCATAAACAATCTGGTTACAGGCACTACGAAACAATCCTAGAAATCTTAGGTAATGAAGCAGTTTCTGAAACAGCTACCAAAGAAGTTAAAGTTAAAACTACAAAAGTAGAGAAAGTAGATGTCTCTGTAGAAGCAGAAGGAAAAACCACCCTACCAAAGGTTGTCAAAAAAAAGACAGATTCAGAATCAGATGATCTAAAAAAGATTGAAGGTATCGGTCCAAAAATTGAAAAAATTTTGAAAGCTGCTAGCATTAACACTTTTGCAGAACTAGCTTCTGCTACTGAAGAGACTCTAAAGGAGATTCTTACAGGTGCTGGTCCACGATATTCTATCCATAATCCAAAGTCATGGCCGCAACAATCGGCTTTAGCACGAGATGAAAAATGGGAAGAATTAAAAACCCTACAAGATGAACTTAACGGTGGAAAAGCTGAGTAGTTAAATCTTTAGAAATTTTGACTTTTTTTAAAAAATCATAGTTAGTATAACTACTATGTTCATCAAAGAAAACAAAAAAAGAAATTTATTTATCCTGGGTATAATCATAGGAGTTCTATTAATCTCTATTCTAGGGATAGGTATCTACTCTCAAATTAACAAACCAACAAGCAATCAAACAACACAAAATATGAATCCAACAAAACTTACTTTAGCCAGTGGGCTTATTATTGAAGATCAATTAGTCGGAACTGGAGAGGCTATCGTCTCAGGACAAGCTGCAACTTTCAACTACACTGGAACACTTGAAAATGGAACTGTCTTTGACTCTTCCCTTAACCCAGGTAGAACTCCATTTACTTCAACCATTGGCGTCGGTCAATTGATAAAAGGTTGGGACATCGGTATTGCAGGATCTAAAGCAGAAAACTTACCCGCAATGAAAGTCGGAGGTAAGCGTAAGCTAACTATCCCATATCAACTAGCATATGGAGAAGCTGGAATGCCACCAGTAATCCCTGCCAAGGCTACTCTTAAGTTCGATATTGAGTTAATCTCACTCAAGCCAATGGCAAAGTAAACCCTATTAGGACAAATTTACCAATATTTTTTCACTCCTGTTATAGGAGTTTTTAATTTACCTCCTCACAAATAAGCTCGGCTACTTCTATACCAATTCCTTTTATACCTAGGCTGGCTAAGAATCTTGTTGGGGTCATTGTATTTTTGGATTGGTTAATTGAGCTCTCTAGATTCTCTACTGACTTAGCTCCAAAACCCTCCCAGCTAGAAATTAATTCATAATTGATAGAATACAGATCGTAAATATCGCTGATTTGATTATTGAGAATTAACTTTTCTAAGATTTTGGTTGATAGCCCTGGGATATTAGCCCTACCTCGCTGGCAAAAATAACAGAGACGACCTAGTACCTGGGCTGGGCAGTGTAATGAGTTATCGCACACTAAATCGACCCCTGTTGAGGTGAAGGTGAGTAGATTGTTACAGCTAGGGCAATGAGTTGGAATAAGTAAATTCTGTGTCATTGAAATAATTAAAATTAAAATTGGTGGTTCCGGTGGGATTCGAACCCACGACCAAAAGATTAAGAGTCTTCTGCTCTACCACTGAGCTACAAAACCAATAAAAATATTACGAAACTAGCTGATTTAATTCCTGTTGTCTCAACCATAAGAAAATATCTTGGTATTGTCAAAATTTTGACAAAATAATTGTTCTATAGAAGACTTGAATCATAAATACCTTAAGAATCTAATAAAATTAGACGTCAAATATGTCAATTGCCTCTACCTATAATCCAAAATTATACGAAGAAAATATAAAAGAATTATGGAGTGAGCAAAAAATTGGAAACCTAGCTGCCCAGCTAAAAATACAAGGAATTGATTACACTAATTCTAGTGCTGATAAAAACAGTTATACAATTGTAGTTCCACCACCAAATCTTACAGGCATGCTTCATGCAGGACATGCTTTTGAACATTTTTTGATGGATACTTTGGCTCGGATTGCCCGCCAAAAAAAAATCCCTACTCTATATCAACCAGGTGTTGATCATGCTGGTATTCAGCTAGAAGGAGTTATTAGTCGATTAATTAATGAAGGTCAGTTCGACGAGCAGATTTTAATTCATAATCCAGAAGTTACAACCCTGGAGAAATCCGAAAAAGCAAATTATCTAAAAAAACACAACCCTGATCTCTGGTTAGAATTAGCTATGGGTAAAGCTCAGCAATGGCGGAGTGGGCAATTAGATCAAGCTAAAATTATTGGAGATTCACCTGACTTTGATCGATTATTATTTACTTTAGATGAGAGAGCTGTGAGGATGGTAAATTTTGCCTTTCTAAAATATTGGCAAGATAATCTAATATACAGAGATAGTTATCTGATTAACTGGTCAGTAGCTCTTCAGACAGCTTTATCTGATGTCCCAGAAGATATTGGTCATATCGAGAGAGTTGATCCTTTTGTCACTTTTGAATATCGACTAGATTATATTGAGCTATTAGAAGGATCTGCTGTTGATACGGAATTAAAAGGTCTCTTACAACAGGCTTTTAGTAGTATAACAGTTGCAACCGTCCGACCCGAAACTATTTTTGGAGACGTAGCTGTCGCTATTCACCCTAGTGTATTACAATCAAAACTTGCGGATGTCAGGATAAATCCGTTAACAGTTGATTATATTATTGAAAGTATTACTAAGGATGAGATAAAAGTCTTCTTCGGAATTGAATGTCTAAAAACACTGGGTGTTAAGCTTATTATTGATGATGAAGTAGATCCAGATTTTGGGTCTGGCTGTCTTAAGATTACACCTGGACACGATATTGTAGATTATAAATTAGCCAAAAAACATGGATTATCAGCCAAGTCTATTATAGGTCGTAGTGGTAAATTAACCGATGATTGTCATCAATGGGCTGGACAAACTGTTGAGGTAGCTCGAACTAATATTATAAAGCTCTTAATCGAGAACAACCATATAAAACGCGTTCACACCACGGCAAGTCAAATAGAGGATGATTACAATACATCAGAGTCAGAATATATAGAAGTAAGCCATGTATTTGATATGGACAAATTTGCTAGCTCAGATTATGAAAATCGCTGCAAGCAGCTACAAGCCTTCTACCCAGAGTATTTTGTTGATTGGGGATATAAACACAATGTTACGATTTGTGAGAGGTCAAAATCAGTTGGCGAACCATTAATTAGTGAAGAGTTTTTTGTAGATTATTACAAAGAGTTTAGTCATATTCCAGTAAAAAATAGAAAAATAGACTTTGAGAATTTTGGAATTGAAAGTTCTATAGTTAAACTCAGATCAATTAATCTGGAAGATGCTCAGAGTTTGATGTATTATATGAGCGATCAAGACGCCGAACTCATAATATCACCAAGATTTGAAGAGTTAAGTCAGTCAAAAAATTGGATTGAAGATAGAATGGGAGAAGCTAAGACTGGTCAACGCGTAACTCTCTCAATCCTAGATAAAAAAAGTGGAGATTTTGTCGGATATACTGGCATAAGAAAAGAAGAGGGTGATTATAAGCTAACTATCTGGATAGCCGACAAATACAAGAAACAGGGTTTCGCTGTTGAATCTTTGGGCACTTTGATTGCGTGGGCATTCGATAACTTGGGTGCCTCAGAATTACTGTATGAAGTTAAGACTCATAATACAGCTAGTATTAATCTAGCGCAAAAATTAAATTTTGAATTGGGTGGGCAAAAAAGCTTTTTGAATACCAGCGGCGTGAATGAAGAGTACTATATTTATTCGCTGGGGAAACCTAAGACGACATTACAAAAACTGGCAATAAGTGGTCTAAATAAAGTTAATTTTTATCCAAGTCAATACCAAGATCGAGGTATAAAATACTTCGAGAAGATTAACAATTGGTGTATTAGCCGAGATCTTATCTGGGGGCATAAGATGCCAATATGGTATAATATTAACCTCAATCCAGAAAAAAAGTTTTACCAGTATAGTCAGATTAACGATGAGATAAGAATTAGCGGTACCAATTATCATATTAGTGATTTATTCCGAGTTCAACCAAGTAAGCCTGTAGAGCTTGGTAACTGGGTTCAAGAAACAAAAATTTTGGACACTTGGTTTAGTTCCACACTCTGGCCTTTGTCGACTCTTGGGTTTGTGGATTTTGCTTTTGAGAACCATCGATTAAAACAAGGTGGTATAGACAAATTAGACAATCATTATAGCGAGGATAAATACAGTAGTCAGGCTCAAGTATTTCTACGTCATTATTCTAGTACTTTGATGACCTCGGCTTGGGAAATATTCTATGCCTGGATACTGCGAATGGTGATGACGGGTATGTATTTCACGGAAGAGATACCCTTTAAGGATTACCTATGCCACGCATGGGTGTTAGACGAAAAAGGTCGCAAGATGTCCAAGTCTCTTAATAACGGACTAGATCCAATTGAGCATATAAATAACTTTTCTGTGGATTCTACTCGCTTGGCAATGTTGACAGGGGCGAACCCTGGGAAAAATTTTAGATTCCAAGGGAAGTTAGCTGATACAATCACTGAAAAATATCGAAATCTCGGAAATAAGATTTGGAATATCGCTAGATTCTTAGAGTTTACAATGGGAGAGGGAGGTATTCCTAGTCAGCCAAAAGTTGTCCCAGAGATCAAAAAAGCAGAGATGGTACCGTTGCGTATTGATTTTGATTTTAAGCGGGTGGTGATGGTTAAGCCTCAACAACTAAGCCTGCCCAACTATAACGCAGGTCCAAAAATTATCGAAGTCAGGCAAGGGTTAGAATCCATACCGATTCATCGAAAAATTGTGACTGATACTCGTAGTTTAACAACTCACAGTAATATAATTTCATCAGCCTCTCAGTGGATTTTATATCGGTATAATGAATTAACAAGAGCTTTGGATACTAATTTTCAGACTTATAATTTGGCTAATTCCGTCGATTTAATTTATCGTTTTATCTGGGATGATTATGCAAGTTGGTACTTAGAATATTTAAAAACTGACAAAACTGATATAATTTTTGCTAGTCAATTATTTGGAGAGTTTATTGTCTTAATGTCGCCATATATACCATTCGAAGCTCAAGTTCTCTGGGTAGAATTTCTAAAAAAAGATGGCTTGGTAGCTTGGGAGGCTGTAAATAACCAGTGGTTAAAAAATGCAAGCACCCTAATCAAAAAAAACCAAGTAGAAGAATTTGAGTTGATTATAGAGAATATCAATCAAGTTCGCTCCCTCAAAGGGCTCTTTGGTATCGATCCACATCTGACTATTGAGATAGGAAGTAATTCAAACCTCTTGTCCAGGTATGAGAGCTACCTAAAATTATTAGCCAAAATCACCCTGGTAAAACGAACAGTAGCAGCCAAAGATCTAAAGCTTGGAATAGGTAGAGATGAATATGGACTAAATATACTTAGCTATGTCAAAGATGTACCACTAGAAATCATAAAGACTAATAAGCAGATCGAATCTATCCAAAAAATTATCGATACGATTACTACTCAACTTAGCAACCCGCAGTTCATTAATCGGGCAGAACAAGAAGTGATCGACCAAAAAAATCAGGATTTGCGAGATCGACAGACAGAACTACAGAAGCAAAAAGACAAATTAGCAATTCTAAAACAATAAAAAATGACCACCAATCCAAAAGTTACAACTCGACTTAACACCCTAATAACCAGAATTGCAGATCAGTTCTCTATCGATACCCTGCATAAATCCCCAGCTAGATTCGATCTAAAGAAGCTTCTCTGGTTTAATGAACAATATATCAAGATGCTCTCCTTAGAAGAATTCGTCGAAAGAACTGAGAAATTCTGGAGTGCTCTAAAGCTAGGTATAGATAACCCAACTCACAAACTCTCGTTAGTTCTTGATAAAAATCGTATCAATCAGCTCGATCAAGTAGGCTTAGAGTCATCGGTTATCTGGAATTATATTCCGTGTGAGGCAACAGAATTAAAATGGAAAAAATCAACTCAAGAAGAATCAATTCAAGCACTTCGAGAATTAACAACCTTGATAAAAAAATCAAGTTTAAATCTAAAGACTATTTTAGAAACAAACCCAAATCAAAGATTAGAAGAAATCTACGAAACTAGACTTAATTACTGGGAAACAACCATAAAAAACTATTTAGTTGAGAATAACCTAGATTATGGAGCCTATCTCTGGCCACTACGCCTTGCTCTAAGTGGAAAAGCCAAGTCAGCCAGCAGCTTCGAGATATTGGCAATTTTGGATGTAGGGAGTGTATTAGAGAGGTTGAAGGGTTATCTTGACTAGGTCGTAAAAAAGTTTTAGAGATAAGTGTTATGTCCAAGCTTACAATTGCTACTACAATAAAAGCGACCCCGCAGCAAGTTTTTGAGATTTATCTTAATGAGCAAGATAATCAGCGTTGGAATACTACTGGAGGCGGCTGGTCAGCAGGGGTAGTCAAAATTGATCCGCAGGTTGGCGGGAGATCTGAAGTCGAATTCAAGTCAGCGGATGGTAAAAGTGATTTTATTTTTGGCTGTGTTTTTACTGAGATTATTCCTAATCAAAAAATTGCTTACATTATGAGTTTTCCTGGTATCTCTGTTAGAGGTGCTGAGGTCTTATTCCAAGAAGTTGACGGTCAGACTCAAGTTACTACTATATTCGATGCAGAAGAGATCAATAGTCCTGAGCAGCAAAAAGAAGGGTGGGGTGATATTCTGGAGAATTTAAAAAAATATGTGGAACGAAAAGTTAACCCTAATAACGCAGTAATACTTAAGACAGCTCAGTTTCACGCTTCTGCCAAAAAAGTTTGGGACGGAATGTTTGAGCAAGAAAATTATAAAGTCTGGACGTCGGCTTTTTGTGAAGGGTCTTATTATGAGGGTGAAATAAAATACGACCAGAAAATTAAATTTTTGTCCCCTGATTTAAGTGGTCTGAGTTCTGTTGTCAGAGTTTGCATTCCATATTTTCAAGTAAGTTTTCAACATTTGGTTGCCATTAATCAAGGAGTAGAAGATTATGATTCACTAGAGTTTGCAGGTTGGCAAAATGCCCGTGAAACTTACACTTTTACTGAAGAAAATGAGATAACAACTCTTGAAATATACCAAGAAGTCAATACACAAGAAGACAATTATTTTAGCAAGATGTGGGATAAAGCTTTTGTTAAAATTAGGAGATTGGTTGAAAGTTAGGGTAAGTAGCATTTCATTAACTATGAACTTGATTAATCAAAAATTTAGCTATAACGAAATTAATGAAGTGATGGGATGGATTAGCCTTACACCAAATATAATTTTTTATTCACAAAGCGAATTGGTTAAACTCTCCTCAAAAAATGTAATTAAGTTATATAAAGAAACTAGTTTAGTTGGGTGTTGTGTTGTCAAAGAAATAAATCCTCAATTCGAGGAAATAGCTATCCTTATCAACAAACCAAATTTCTATGGTTGTGGATATGGCACTATCCTTTTTGGTGAGGGGGTGAGTCAAATTAATTCTAGGGGTAGATCTATTTTCACAACTACTCGAAATTCAAAAGTAATCCATATGGCTAATCAACATAACTTTGTGTCAGTAAGATTTAGAGAAATACCCTTAAATCTCTTGTTGAAAAAAATAATTTATGTATTTCATTTTGGGAGGATTCGCGAAAGTATTAGGAAGTTTATTGCTTTTGGAAAATTACCGCGGTTTCAGAATTTAATAAAGTTCTACCAAGGTAAATAACTTAATCCACAATACTAATATAGCTCAAGTTAATTTTTTTATGACCACAAAATTAAAAAACTATCCACTTTTAGACTACTCTAAATATGAAGCGTCAAATCATATTTTGCCGTATTTTGCTGAAATAGCAAATAACTCTAAAGCGATTTATTATTGTGGGATAAATCATTCCTTTGATCCAGAAGATGTACAATTTAACCAAATTGAAACTAATTTTATGAGTTTTAAACCTGATTTAGTCATACTTGAAGCTTCTACCAAGATTAACAAAAAGGCTCTAGACTAGGTACTAAATAAATAGTACCCTAGTAATATGATTAAATATAGTAAATTAAGTGATTATAATATAAAAAAGATAATTAAACATTTTTGTATCGATATTGATGCTACTAAGACAGCTCAATTAACAGATATTAATCGAAATACAATTAATAGATTTTACAATATATTTAGAGAAGTATAGCCAACCCATCTCCCATCTAGCCACTACACTCTCCACCCTTGCCTAAATTCCTAATATCCCATTACTTATCTAAATATGAGCAGATACAGTAAT
>JAYWGL010000072.1:0-4305 GCA_043778275.1 Minisyncoccota bacterium | reverse complement strand
TGGTAGAGAGTTTAGAGGCTATGACCTTGCTTGCAGGAATAAAGTTACGGTTGTGATGTGGGGTAGGTGGATTAACTAGACAGGTTCAAAGGTTTTTCCCTGATTCTGGTATGATTTTGACATTTATTATTTTATATAGTTTATTACTACTAACTATTTTACTAATCTCTTTTTTGTATGCCTTTACTAATCATTATTCTCAGTGCTTTAATTGGATTATTCAGCTTTAGCTCTTTTGCTACTTTTAGAGAAATTAACAAAAAGAAAAGACAAAAAAAAGTCCCAAAGTTCGTTGAACAGTGGAAAAAAATCAAAAACAATCTTGAAAAGTAGCTTTCAAGAAAGCTTTAAAAAAATTTACTTTTTGGGAGTAACCCAATAACCCATATATTTGCCTAAGAACCCTCGACACTGGGCATCTAAGGCAGGTAAAGCCATAAACCCAAAAATCAGTGGAGACAAAATTGACTGTAGCAAAATCTGCCCGATCTGAGCTAGTGACAATCGCTTAAAGCCCGTTGCCCGCCTCCCAAGGAAAAATATTGTCAGGTAGCCAAAGGTGGCAACGAAAATATAAGAAAACCAAGAAAACATAACTAAGAAAAAACTTAAATTACTTGCAATTACTGAAGAGGTATAACTAGAACCATGTAAAGCCATAGGCACAAGAGCACCTACCGAAAATATAATTGGAGTCGTTGACCAAAAGAAATGGTTAGAATATTTGAGAAAAGTCCATTTAATTTTTGTTGTCCATTTAATATCTTTGCTCTCTGATGTAAGAAACAGTCTTTTAAACAAATAAGGGAATCCTTCAACTCCACCCCATGCCCAACGCTGTAATTGTTTATACTGAAATAACACTTCCTCCACAATATCATCAGCCTCAATAGCATCCCCCTCAAAAATCCCAAAGTGGGGTACAATACGAAAGTCTCCCTTGTAATGAGTCAAACACTTGGCAAATATCATATAATCTTCCCCTATAACATCCTTAACCCAAAAATCTACTTCGACTAAAACACTCATAGGGAGGGAGTAAATAGCAAAAAAAGCCATCTGAGATTCCACTGCCAGATTGGTAGAATTAAACCAAGTTGTCTGGGTCGCAACCAGGCGAGGAAAAACCCCAGTATCAAAAAAGTTATTAGAATAAGAATGCATTGGTTGGAAACCGCACCTTGCTCGATCTGGAGTTAAGCAGTAACGAAAAACTAAATTATGAAAAAAATACGGAGCAATATGGGAATCAGCGTCTAATGAAGTTACTAGAATATGATCAGAATTAATTTTTTTTGCTTGGGTTAACCTATATATCTGCCTAGCTCCCCAATCTTCATTACTAGCTTTACCTTTTATCTCACCAATCAATCCATCAGGATGCTGCGTGAAGAACACATTTAGCTTTGTACTAGATAATTCTAAACTTGCTAAATCTTGATTACTTAGAGTGTCAAGGCTATGAACAACAACATCATCCAATTGATTAATTTGATCATAGATAGACTCATTCTCACTTAGGCCAAGCCTGCCTTCTTGAGATACTGTAACGATTAATTTATCAAGATACCAACCACTTCTGTACAGACAATTTAGGGATTTAGCTAAGACTTCTGAACCTTCATTATAAGTAGCAAAAACCGCAACATTGTAGATTTCTTCTGGATTCGCAAACTTTGTTCCAATATTAGCATTATATACCTCAATATCATTTTCTAGCTTGTCGTTAAAATCTAATTTGTTATTATTCTTGACCAATAAATCTATCAGAGTCTGGTTAGTTTTTTCTGAGTTGTGATAGTTATTGATGAGCCGCGTCCAATTAACTAGATTCCAACGATTAAATTGCTTATAAGAATACAAGGTATAAATCACATTCAAAAAAGCCTTCAAAAGCCACAAAAAACTATAAATAATCAAAAACAGTGATGCCCCCACAGGGAACAAATAAGCTGCCAAAACAAACCCAAGCAAAAACAGAATCGACCCCAAGAATAAAGAGCTTTCTAGTAAACGATATTGCCAATGCTCTCGATCTTGATTGACTGTACTAAGTGAACTAAATGGGGTCATATATACCCCAAAGATATCGCTAATTGTATTTTGTGTCAATTTCAGATGCCTCTAGACCACTTAACATAATCTAGACTTAGATGTAGCAATGTCTTCTACTGCAATATCCTTAACCATATAATAATTCTGATACTCGTTCCAGTTAAATGAGATAAATTGAAACTTCGAATATTTAGCTTGTAGATACTTAATTGTATTTTCATTATAGTAACTCCTATCAGCACAAAAACCAGATGGTTTAACTCGAAGTTCTTTAACTTCTTTTACAAGTTCATATTCTCGAGCTAAGCTCATAGAATCAATGGACATACTAGCAATATAGCTATAAGCTATCCCCTGAGTTTCTCTAGGAGGATTCTTGTATATCATAGCATCAAAGTTGATAACATTGGTAACAACCAGTACAAAACAAAAGACTAATGCTAGCGTCTGAGTCAACCCAATCCTCTTAGAGAAGTCCTTAAATACTGGAATCATTGAAGCTCCAAAAACTAAAACACAGCCAACAATTAAAGCAATCAAGCTAAATCCATATAAGCGTAAATGAGTTAAACCCCAGCTGTTTACATAGTTCCAATCACTATTAAAAGCTATCCCAACCAAGAAAGCTGACTGAATTAGCAGAAGGGCAGAAGTTACTCTGGCTAAAAGATTCTTCTTGAGGTTAATATAAAGTAATAAAAATACTATCAGGCATACAGCACTGAGATGGAAAAAGATTTCCCGAGCTTGATTACCTGCAGTAAGCCCAAGTAACTGTGGGTTGAGATACACCTGTAATTGCGCAATTAAAAATCCGCCCAAGGATAGAATTATAGCAAGCTTGGGAATTGGAATATTGAATTCTCTAGTCTCTCGATTTTCGGGAATATCTTTTTGATAGTAACACAGGAGGCGAGGTAGATAAGCCAAAAAATAAAAAAAGATCAAAACTCGACAAATAATCGTCCAATTAAAAAATTCTAAAATCCATCTAATCGTTGACTCGTATATCCCACTAATAAACTGAGCAAAATAAGGATTACTATAACTCAAAAGCGGTAAAATTATAATCAAAACTACGGAAGTGATTAATAAATTCCAGATCAAAGAATTAGAGTGCCCAAAAAACTTTTGGATTATATTTGGCTTACTATTTTCTGTTAATTCTTTTTGGAATAGGTCTTTTATCTTTGGCAGTGTATCTGGGGTATTCCAAACCGTCGAAAACCGCATTATGAACGGGAATAATAAATGTAAAAATTGAATTCTTTTGCTAAAGTTTTGAGCTTTGATCGTAAGCCATCTAACCCAATACCATTATAGTATACATATAATTCTCTTCTAAATAAGATGTTGAATTAAATCAATAAATATGTATAACTATAAACAAGTATAAAAGGAGTAACAGTACCGCAAAACATTAGAGATATAATCTGTAAAAGAGCTAAAGAAGGTGAAAATTTAGATGATTTAGCAAGAGAGTTTAAAATCTACCCCAATACAATACGTAAATGGCTGGCTCAAGAAGGTGTTTCAGGTATTTCTACTACTGGTAGGAAACAAAGGTCTGTTGCCCTATTACTAGCCAAGGCAGAGAGGGAGAAACAAGATTATTTAGCTATTATTGGAGAATTGACTGTTTTACTTAAGCAGTCTAAAAAAAAATAACCCGCCACCCAAGCTAGCTAAACTTCTGATTAATAATCCTAACCCTAGGATTAGTGGTATCAGTAGAAAAACTATATGCGAGGTCATAGGAACTAGCAGAGTCAATAGCTATAGAGAATCTAAGCTTGAAACTAAAGATCACCAACTAGTCAGCAGTATCCAGCAAATCAGACTCCAAAACCCCTTCTATGGAATAAAGAGACTTAAGAAAGCCTTATCCCTTCAAGGTCAAACTGTAAGTCTAAATTGTATAAGAAGAGTCTCTCAACTTTACAATCTAAAACCCAAATCCTATACTAGGAAACAAAACACTACTCGTGATAAAGGATTACCAGACTCTAAGATACCAAATCTAATTAAAGAGCTAACTATAACCAAACCTAATCAAGTCTGGTGTGCTGACTTTACTTATCTAAAATTCAATCAATGGTATTTTCTAGCTACAGTAATTGATGCTTATACCAAGGAAATAGTAGGATTTCATTTATCTACTAATCACAGTACAGACTTGATTATTATGGCTTTTGAACAAGCTACCGCTCACTATGGAATACCAACTATAACCCATAACGATCAAGGATC
>JAYWGL010000071.1:0-14497 GCA_043778275.1 Minisyncoccota bacterium | reverse complement strand
ATACTAGACCTAGAAAGAGGTTGGGTTACCTGACACCTACAGAAGTCTTTGAAGATGGGGAAGAGCTAGGTGTTGCACTTTGAGTTTGAATTCAAGCACTTATAATTGACAAGTTTTTCAATTTCTGTCTTACTCTGTAAGAGTATTAAAAATGGATTTATAGCTCAGTTGGTAGAGCAGAGGCCTTTTAAGCCTTTGGTCCTGGGTTCGAGTCCCAGTGAATCCACCAAACTTTTTTTAAAAAAGCAAACCTTTTTGGTTTACATTAGGTATTTAGGTATCTCAACAACAAAACAAAAACAACAAAACTTATTATGCTCTTTAATATTTCAACTTACAACTGGTTACTAATTCTTCAGGTACTATCCCTTGTTCTAGTCAGTGGATTAATTTTAATCCAACAACGCGGAGCTAGCATTGGATCAGCTTTTGGAGGGTCAGGACAAGTTTATTTAACTCGTCGCGGAATAGAAAAATATGTAGTAAATATTACAGTTGTATCTATAATTGCTTTTGTTGTATGCAGAGGTATAAGTTTATTTTACTAAAAAAATATGATACCAATTACGATTCTTACTGGATTCTTAGGTAGTGGGAAAACCACCCTTCTTCAAAAAATTATAGAGAATAACCCCGACAAAAAATTTGGCTTAATCATAAATGAGTATGGTCAAGTTGGTATCGACGGACAGTTAGTAGAGGGTAGCGGTGAAGAAATAGTTGAATTATCTAATGGCTGTATGTGCTGTATCGTAAGATCAGATCTCTACACAGCAACCCAAAAACTAATCCACGAGACAAAAGTAAACTACATCATAATAGAAGCCTCTGGTTTAGCTGAGTCAAAACCCATTGCTGATACATTTGTGATGAATAATCTAAACAACCAAGTTTCTCTAGATTCTATTGTTTGTGTTGTTGATATAGACAACTTTGAACATAAAAATACAGATAAAAAAATTGCATTAAATCAATTAAAATTTTCTGACATAATCATTTTGAATAAAGTTGAGGAACATACTAAGGAAGAAGTTAGCAAAATTAGGGCTACCCTCCAAGCCGCTAATCCAGAAGCGTCTATACTCGTCAACCAAAAAGGTGATTTAAAAACTTCTTTACTTATTGATAGTGGCAAGTGGACTATAGAAAAAATTCTTGAACAGAAAACTATAGAAGATCAAAAAGCTGATAATCATCACGACCATAATCATAATCATAATAATTATGAAGAAGTAGTGTTCATCTCCAAACCCAATCAAACACTTGACCCAGTAAAATTAGATAACTGGTTACAATTCAAGTTCCCTGATGGATGCGTGCGATCTAAGGGAGTCCTAAATTTAGAAATTTCAAAAAGTGGTGCCAACCCACAATCAGGGGCTTATCTGTTTCAGATGGTAGGGGCAAGCAAAATGCTAACGCCTTTTGATAATTCTAAGAAAATTGAACAATCTAAACTGGTTCTTATTGGGCAAGGACTGAACGAGATTCAGATTTTAAGGGATCTACAAGATTGTGTCTATATAAAATAAAAAAGTCTCTGGAGAATCAATTATATATCCATTCTGGTTCTTTAGCCAAGTAACTTGTCTCTTTGCATATTGAATTTCACTTTTTAGAGTCAAATCTCTCCATTCTTGAAAATTAATATTTTTGTTGAATAAATCTACTCCGTATCGGTAGCCTAGGCCTAACTCTTTCACACGATCAGTGCCATAAGATTGAATTAGGGACATAATTTCTTCTACCATACTATTTTTAATCCTATTTTCGAGATTTTCTTCAATCTTGATACATTTAGATGTTTCATTAATCTGAGTCCAAAATTTGACTGTTTTTGTGAATTCTGGAACCTCTAGATAACTGTACCAACTTTTTTTATAACCAGTGATTCTTAAGATTGAATTTTTTAATCGCCGAGGGTTATTTTTGTCAGAGTTATTTAGCAAATTAAACGCTCCTAAGTCAATCTCTTGGAGAAGATTTTGTAATTGCTCCTTAGATTGAGATTCTAATTTTATTTCCAATTTATCAAAATCTTTTTGAAACTCTGGTCTAGTCTCTGTAAGTTTATATTTGTCAGTAATTGCCTTGCTATACATACCAGTACCTCCAACTAAAATTACAACATCCAAAAAAGGTTTTTCAGTGACAATTTCCCTTATAAACTTTTTTAGATAATCGACCACGCTGACCCTATTTTCTAAATTAAATTTACCGATTAAGCTAACTCCTGCATCTGCCTGGATATCTACCCCTGAACTCACAGTAAGACCTTTATAAATTTGGCGAGAATCACAATTAATAATCTTTACCTTAAGATTTTTTTTAACCAAATAATTTAATGCGATTCTAGCTAACTGGCTCTTACCACTAGAAGTCGTGCCTCCTATTGAAATTAGAATCATTTATACTTAGCTTTCTTCGAATATCCCCTCAATTATGAGCAAGTTATTATGAGAATTTGGGAATAGATTTATTATATTTTGTCGCTGCTTTTCATAAATACCCCCCCCTTGATTAAGGGTATCCTCTCTTAGATCATCGATACTATTTTTTCGCCACCCATCAAATAGATTTACTCCTTCTGTATTTAGAGCTTGTAAGTCGTCAGATAAATCTAAAATAGAGTTAATTTTAGTTATTATTACCGCGTTTGACTCTTCTGGTATTCTAAGTTTTGTAAGTTTTGTAAGTTTTTTGATTGAACTCGAATTAATTTTTGACATATGTGATATTTTTAGAAACCGTAATCTATAGCTAGTTTTTTGGCGTCGTTGGTAAATTTTTCATCAAGGCTTGATTTAGTTTCGATAATTTTTTTTATACAAGTCCGCACTGGAGCTCCGTTAGTAGTACAAGAGTCTTTTTCATCTCTGGATAACAAGTCCGCATAAGGATAGCTTTTACTTATCAAGAAGATGTTATCATCTTTTTTCCCATATATGTTCAAATTGATAAATAAATTGCTGTCCAAACCTCTGATATCGGTTAACATACGATTATTCTCGGTATTGTTCACATTTTTGAATTGATCCCCTCTGTATTCTTTGATTTTTTGAATATTAGATATAGCGCATCCACGTCTCAAGAATTGGAGATAATCTGGGCCAAATGTACTATTAGTATCTGCCATAAAGTCCGTATTTCTAGCCAAAAAGTTTACCGCCCGTTCAAAATTTGCACTGTCAAACTTGTCTAAAACCATTGTTTTTTGAGCTATTAACAAAGATGACTCAGCATTTTCGCCAAATTTTAACTCAGTAAGTCCGTGAGTTGTGTTAGTTTTATCTGGGCAAGTTTCTGATTTGTAGACAATTTTTTGCATTTTTTCTTTTTGTATTGGCGAGAGTGATATATCCAATAAAGACGGTAACGATCTACTTGAAGTAGAATTAATATTACTAGTAGAAAGATTAGGGTTAAGGTTGTCGAAAACTTTATCGTTAGGGTTAAAAAACCTAGGAAAGTAAAAAGCTGAACGCTGTGACTGAGACTTTGATTGAAGGCTGGGACTTGATATAGCAATATTTTTATTACCACCAAAAATCTGCTCACTAAAAATTATTAGAGCTGTTGCCAAAATACCCGCAAGGATTATTACGGCTGCGATTATAGAAATATAAATTTTTTTTGTAGTCATAATATTTTTATTTGAAAATTGAAATTGAATTATAATATATTTGCAAGTATTTCCAGATATGCTTATACACATCATTAATATCATCTTCACCATCAATAATAAATAGACGCCCCTTTGATTCAATCTGCATTGTTGAAATCACCTTAGCGAATATATTAGCATACTGTTGATTATACCTCTCCATAACTACATCACTATCAGAGTCTTCAGGTCTTTGATATGGTAGATCTTTTGCTTGGCACTTTAATTGAGCCGTATCATAGCTTTGATATGGGATCGTCGAACCTGGGCAATAATAACGAGTTTTAGCTCGATTCACAGCCTGTTCAGGCGATATAAAAATATGAAAAATACAAACTGTTAGCTTGTTATCAAAAGCTAGTTTACCGAATCTGCGACCATCTTCATAAGTTCTACCTATACCTTCTAATATTAATTTTTTACCTTCTTGAATAGCTTTATTTATTGTCTGACTAACAATTTTCCAAAGATATTCTGATTTTACAGCTTCGCCTCTAAGCATCGACTCTCTTAAGTTTAGGGCTATTTGAATACTTTCGTCATCACTCTGGGAAAAGGATTTTTTTTGAAATTCTGATAATTCAGGATAAGAACCAAGGGTTGATTTTATGTAATCTCTTAATTCCGAACCAAAATCCATATGAATATAATTGGGTAATTTCTCAGAAAGTAATCTGGCTTGAGTTCCTTTTCCACTGGCAGGTGGACCGAAGAATATAATTACGTCAGGAAAATTATCGTAATTTTCTATATTTTTGTCTTGGCTATTTGTGTTGGTCATAGCACTATTCTGTCTTAATATAGATGTAATGTCAATTTGAAGACTCAAAACTTTTTTAGAAAACCTGCAGAATCTCGAGCATAATTTTCTGTCGCAAAGCAGATGTCGGGTTTAATTCGATCATAGCTTTTGTTTGATTTTAGATAATAATTACCATTATCAGCATTAAAAGTACCTTTGACGGGGTGATTTTCATCACATTTACGATCTTGATTAGCTTTTATGAATTGAATAGCCTCTACCTCGCGAGTTACAATCTGAGTTTCAACCTCACTCTTGGAAGAAATATCCTTTATTGTGCTGTCATTAATAACTGGGTTTTTAACTTGACTAAATCTAAACCCGAGATAAAATCCCAAAGCAAAAACCACCCCTAATACAAGAGCGATACTAGCGATATTAATTATTCGAGTAATTAAGTTAGTCATTAAAAAAATTGTCATTAAAAAAGATAAAAAAAAGCCCTAAGGATTCTTAGGTTTTCTCTGGAATGTTCACAGCGGTATAATTAAGCTACTACAAGTGGAAACGCTTTATTAGAATACTTCTTCATAGTTCTAATTGCTCTAGTAGATAACTTTACTAACTTATTTCCGATTCGGATTTTTTGTAAGTTTGGCTTAACTTTTGTTAGTGTTCCCCTCATTGAGTGAGATCTTTTGACTGTCATCTTATATGTTTTTCCAGTCAGGGCGCAGGTAGCAGGCATAAATATAAATAAAAAAACTTGGCTTATAATATATATAATATAAAGGTTTATTATTAAATTTTGTCAAAGTTAATGTTAAAAAATAATTTTTATTAAAGAAAAAAGTTGATTCATATCAGAGAAAAAGTGTAAGTTAAATTTTTATATTTTTTTGGTCGACAAGATTATTTTACAAAAATGAATTTATCCAATATAATAGGGATATTAAACACAAACAATATGTCTCTCAAATCTAATCTTATAACTAAATTTTTAAACTTCGGAGTAATGACTGGTATGATCACTGTTCTTATCTCTACCAATTTGAATATTAATACATACAGCCAAAGTATCCCAACTATTAAATTAAAGCAAGATAGAACCGCACCTCTGAATGTTGCTTTTAAGTATGGAGATCAAGAAAACAGCGTCAAGATTTCTAGCGTTGCTGTCTCTGCAGTTCTCTCTAGCTTAGAAAACACTTCTACAAGTCAGGGATTCTCATTAATCTCTGCCAACGATATTTTTGCTGGAGATCCATCCGCTGAAAATGACAAACCCGCAGCTCCATCCAACTGTTACAACTTTAGTGAAGGTTCTAGCTACTCAATCTCTAGTACTCTAATCTCTGCTACAAAACTAGATAATTACGGCCCTCAGACAGCAAAACTAGTTAACGGAGGTGCACAAATTGCCAATTTATCTGCTAACAGAACAGGGTGTATTAATCTACTCATCAAAGTTTCTCCTAGTGCAAAAGTAGGTGATAAAACATTAGTAATATTCGATCAGGATACTTTATCCTCCCCTGACTATTCAGTAAAGCCCGGCAAACAGCAAGTTATCCTAGAAATAGAAGCTGCTGATCAGGTAGCTCAACCAGTCGCAACACCAGTTGTAAATACACCCGCACCAGTAGCTTCAACTCCATCTATTTCAGTTGCTCAAGTTGCAAACCCTGTGACTCCAGTTGCTCAAGCTGCATCACCTAAGCCTGCTACTATAATCACTACAGCACGAACAGGAAGCGCTGAAATAATTAGTATAGGATTGATTTCGCTTGTTTTAATAGTGTCACTTTACTTTGTTGCCCGAAGATTCATCCCAAAATACAATATGTAATCAAACAATATTACATACTTTCTAACAATAATTTACTTCTCGTTTGGGAAGTTTTTTATTACGCAAAAAGTTGAATATAGTTAGCTTTTCTAGCAATAATAGTCGTGTTGAAACACTTGTCAAAATTAAATTTTTGTATTAGAATAGAAGGCATAGATTCAAACTATTTAAAAAATTAGTTACAAATTAAAAAACTTTAAAAGTAATAAATAAAAACACTACCATGGCTACTACTCACTTTCCTGATGGATTTCCATTTGCACCACTAGAAGCGATTCAATTCTGTGATTTTTTAACCCCTCAAGAAAAAGATGAGTGGCTCGGATGGTTACAAGGTTCTGACGAGACTCAACAAAAAGAGTTAGTTGATACGCTTCACTCAATCTATATCGAGCAGCTAGAAATGGGTAACCTCAACCCTGTTCAACCAGTAGCTCCTAACCCTCAGCTCATAGCTCAAACAGAAATTTTTCCTTCGGTTTCACCTGTAGAAACAAATTTAGAAAATCAAATCAACCCCTTCACCCCTATTCAATCAGAGCCAAAGCCTCAAGCTCAAATTGAAACCTTAAAGCCAATTCCAAAACCACCTGTTATCAAACTCGAGGCTAACAAAATAGACCCTCGGTACGAAGATAGTTTTGTCGATCCTTTTGACGAGAGTAAAGTTTCAAAAAGATCAGCAGTGGAAGATGAAAATATACCAACTCTACTACCAAAGAATAACTTTAATACAAAGCCAAAATCAATGGAAGAACATGTAAAGAAAGCTGAAGATCTTATAACAAGCGCACGAGAAGTTAGCGAATTATATAATGGCTTTATAACATCCCAAACTAAGGTTTATACATTAAATAATGATTTCCAAGAACGGCAAGCAAAGCTGTTTAGTAAGATAATGGAAATGGTACAAGAAGCTGCGGTGCTAAGCGACAAAGTCCTAAAATTAAACTACGAAACAGTAGAAAATGCCCGAGCCATCCAAGGTCTAAAAAACGCAACTCAGGTAAAAGGTGGGACAAGTCTCCAATACCAAATCAACACATTGACCGAAAGGCTTAAAAAGTTTGAAAATAATCTAGATTATTCCGTTGAACGCATTGATAAAGACCTTGCAGAGTTTCGAGAAGATATTAGCAGTAGGATTGACGATATGAACTCCCAACTAGCTGCTGCTCTAGCTGATAATTACAAAGCGGACGGTATTCAAGAACAGGTAGCAAAAATTCAAGCAAAATTAGAAATGAAAATTGAAGAACTGGAAAGAAAAGTTTTAGATCAAATGCGTGAACCTCGACATAAAACAGCAGATGTAATTCAACACTCAACTGAGAAAATAGTAAAAAGACCTAGCTATGTAGAATCAAAATTAGAAGCTGCAAAACAAAGTAAATCTATTGAACAGTCCACCCCTCAAAAGAAAGAAGACGTGAATAATGACTACGATTCATATTTTAGCAAACCAAAAAGTCCTGACTCATCACCTCAAAAAGTCAAAATTAATTCAATCAAAGGTTCATAATGGCCAGATCATTGCTCCATGACACGCATATTCATCTTGAGATGTTATTAGAAAAATTAAAAATAGGTGAAAATTTCCGTGATTATCAATACAGTAAAAAATCTCAAAATCAAACATCTCTACAATTAAACAACGAGCAAAAAATTGCTATTGATGAAGCTCTCATTAATCATCAATTTGTAATTCAGTCCACCGTTAGTACAGACAATTTTGATTTGGTTTGGCAATTATTTAAAACGAGTCCCAAAATATACTTTTTACTTGGATCTCACCCTGAACTTGTAAATAAGGATTTCAATTTAGAAATATATCTAAATAAACAAAATCAATATTTAGAAGAAATAAACCCATCAAAACTTTGTGGAATAGGAGAGGTCGGGTTAGATTATTATTACACAAAAAAACCAGACTTAATCGAACTTCAAAAAAAATTATTTAGGAGTCAGATTGAACTGGCAATTAAGCTAAACTTACCCTTGGTTATTCATTGCCGAGACGCCTTCGAAGATCTATTGGAAATATTAAATCAATACCCAAAAATATGGGGGAACTTTTTGATACATTGTTTTACGGGTAGTAAAAAAAATATTCAAGATATATTAAAACTTAAAGGATCTATTGCCTTAGGCGGAATCATTACATACAGCAAAACTGAGGCTCTATCAAAGGCAGTAGAATACTGTCCACTAAGTAATATTATGATAGAAACTGATGCACCTTATTTGACCCCATTGTCATACAGAGGTAATAAAATATGCCTACCCAAATATATACTAGCAACCGTAGAAAAAATTGCCCAAATTAAGGACATTACAGAGCAGGATATACTAGATTTTTCTAAGCATAATACTTTCCGATTATTCCCGATGATTCAGTATCACTTTGGTGATAGTCAGGCTTATTTGTCAGAAGACAAAATTAACGAATAGTTAGATTAATAAGGGATTTGCATAGAAAAAAAAACTATGTTAAAATACTCTTATTTAGATAAGCTCTAAAACAAAAAAATAAACCAAAAATAAAAATATGCCAAAAATAAAAAAAATCAATGCGTTAAATTACGTATTAACACTTGGATTTACTTTCGTTCAGATCCTTGCATTAACAAGCCTTGGTAACATCGGAGCCTTAGCTGCTGAAAATACTGCCAACTTAATCATCGGTCGAAAAGACCTTGGAAATACAGTTGAGCTAAGTACCTGTGTTCAGTCTACTGGAACTAACGTAATTAAATTAGCCGATGTCAGCACATGGTTTGATTTAACTAATTTTACAACTACACCGACTATTACAGAGGAAGGTAAATTTACAGCCGCTAGTGGATTTTATGAGCCAGTCTTTCAAGAAGTTAGCCCAGCAATTGGAACTGAACCAGCAATTTGGTCACAAAGACTTACCTACACTGGTAACAATACTACTGGAGGATTAGAAATATCTACCACTTCAGAACTATTCATGAAAAATACATTAACTAAATCGGGAGCTAATCCAACAGTCGCCCTTCACGTTAATCCAGGTGCAGAATGGTTTACAGTAGTCGGTGGACTCCCAATTACTTTTACAACAACTTACGTTAATACAGACTGTCGAGTAGCAGCTGTCGTCGCACCTAATCTTGGAACAAATCCAGCGGGTGTTCTTACAGGAACTATCGGACAACCAGTAACTGGAGCAATTACTACAACAGGCGGAACTTATACTGGTCCAGCCAATTTTGTGTATACAGACGTCTGTTTAATTAGCGGAAACATAGCTAACAGCACTTTCACACCTACTGCTGGTCAAATAATCCCAGCTGGCTGTCCAACAAGACCTTTAATCACTGGTACAATAATTGCTGGAACTAGAGATAACTTTAGCACTATAACAGGAGTTGCAAGTAACTTTACTGCCGCTGCAGTAGTACTTAAAACCCTAGGAACAAATCCTACAGGTGTTCTTACAGGAACTGTTGGACAACCAGTCACTGGAACAATTACTACAACAGGCGGAACATACTTTGGACCAGCTCAGTACATTAATGGACTTTGTGTAATAAATGGTGCTATTGGAATGGGAGGTATCTTCACCCCTACCCCTGGTCAAGTAATACCAGCCAATTGTCCAACAGGAGCTTTGACTTCTGGTACTTTAACAGCGAGTGGAATTACCACACTACCTGGAGTCGCTACCAATTTTGTTACAGCGGCAGTCGTTAAAACACCTCTTGCACTTGACGATCTCAAAACCACTGACCTAAAGTGCAATGATGGAAAAAATGTTATAAAAAGTTCAACTACTACCTGTACTTTCACACTACCTGTCAACAAAACCTTACCAACAGATCTAAAACTAGCAATTGGAGATGCCGCACCAGCTGGAACCTGTACCCTAAATGGATTAATTGTTACTTGTACTAACGTTCCAACTGGATCTCTAACTGGGAAGCAATCTATCATTTCACAATTAGGAACTGGAGCAAAAGTTGACACAACTAAAACTGTGATGGTCGACAATTTAGTTATTGCTGTAGCAAATACAGGAGCATCAAGCACTTCTAAACCAACAGCAGTAGCAACGGTAAAAACTCTATCAAAAACTGGGGCAAACTCAATTTTCTTAATTGTAGGATCTATCGCTTTGACTTTTGGAGGGGTTGCTATGATCTCGTTAAGGAAGCTTTTTAAAAAATAATTTCTAAATAAAAAAATTAAATTGGCTACAAAAAAAGCCTTAACTAACTCTCTGTTTTGCAGGGGGTTTTTATTGACAGAGTCTATCAATTGGGATATAATAAGAACATATATTTTTTATAAAAAAATAACATCTATTATGTTTACTTGGTTTGATAAATTAATTGCTGGATTCTGGATAGTACTTTTACTTGCGTTTGGATCTATGTTCATCTTAGGAGATTTTAGTAACACTAGAATCATACAACAAAAAGCTGGAATGTTGATTACACGAGCAACAAAATCTACAACATGGATTAGTCAACAAATAAAACTTGGGCTTTTTGAATCTGTTGAAACAATGGCTTTCTCTGAGGTGTTTTTGTTCCAATTACTCACCCAAGCCGCGATAGCCTTAATGAAAAGATTGGTTCAAGCTTTTTTTGGAGCGATAAAAAAAATACTTGGTAAATTTAAAGAGATGATTTCACAAGCAGTCTCCGCCATAAGTAACTCAAAGATTGCCCGTGACATAGCCAAAATCCTTAACTTTCGTATCAATGTATGCGATGAAGTAGATAAATGGGTGAACAAAACCCTCGATTCTATACCTTTCTTAAAAACTGGAACCATTGAAAATACTATTCAGTATAGCTGGAATTCAGTGGGGCAGTGGGTTGAAAATACATTTTCTTGGGCTCAACCTCAACCTGTATTTGCACAGCAAGATAAACAATGCGAATTTAGATTATTCCCCCAAACTGGAACATCTGCCCAAGGTTCCATAAAATGCATCACTTCTGTAGGGTGTCAAAGCGCTAATACGTTAAGAGCCTCTGTCCTTTCCTCGCTAGATAAGTGCGCAACTAATAGTGAGGTAGCATGTCGCGAAGGATTGGGGAGCGCAACTGAATCTGCCAATAAGCTTACTGAAGCAAGTAGGCCAATTTTTGACCAAGATAGTTGTGGGCTATTAGCATTAATTCCTTCAATAAGATATAATGGCGATAACACTTGTAAGTCGTCTAATGCAACTCTTGGTATACTACTACCAGTTGAACAGGCTTTTGCCGTAGAAAAATTAATCGATTCAGCCAAAACTGCCGGAGCGGCAGCCGAACTACCGGGGGACGCAGTAGTAAAAGTAGCTTCTTCAACCCAAGAAGATTATAATGGAGGTAGTGATGGATATATCCCAGCTTTCCTGGCTAATAATTCTATCGATTTATCTAATCCAAAAGTTACAATTGGGACTACCACTATTGGTAGCGACAGCGCTTTAAATAACTTTGTAAATGGGAACTATGTAATCAAAACTCAAAAAGCCCCAAATCCAGATAAAGGAGTAGACATAGCAACTCAAGCAATCGGTCAAGCAAGCAGCCCTGGAGGGGCTGGAGGGGACATTACAGGAGCCATAGATGCCTTAATTGACACGATAATCCAAGAACTAACTAATATTGCATTGCAATTTCTGGATACGATCTTTAATGCTATAAATACTATTACTTGCGGCGTCCTAAACTTCCAAGATTTTTGCAACGCAACTACTCAATTATCCAGTCAAGTTACTAAGGGAGCAATTCAGTACTTCGACAATCTTAAGACCACTATCAAGAGTTCTAATAAGGGCAAGGTAGGCAGCTTAGAGTTTCAAAATCTTAAAGTGGGCGGATTTCTAAGCCGTGATAAAAAATTAGCTTAAGCTGGTATCTAAATAGATTGAATTGAGATTAATTTGACATATTTTCAAAACTCATCTAGTTTTGGATTATAATAAGAGTCATTTTAGATATAAATTAAGATTAAAAAAGATATGGGTCAAAAAATAAACGTAAATCTATTTCGAGCCAAGAAAAAACTCAGTAATGTAAGTAACACTTCTGCTGATGCTACTGCGCTTCAAACTTCCGTCTGGTTTGCCAAGGGTAAGATGTATTCCACTTACTTACTAGCTGATCGCGAGATAAAAACCTTTCTAAGAAAAGAACTTCAATCAAGTGGTTTAGTGAACGTAGTAGTGCGTCGATACTTCCGAAAAGTAGAAATTTCTATATTCGTAACTAGGCCTGGACTAGTCATCGGAAAAGCTGGAGCTACAATCAACGCTCTCAAAGCTAAATTAATTAAAATGTTCAAACTCCCAGAGGATCTTAAGCTAGACATCGCTGAATATCGAGACCCATATCGATCAGCTAATGTCATCGCAGAAGAGTTATCCGACGCCGTTAAAAGAGGGGCTGCTTATCGAAAACTTGCCAAAGGTTTCTTAGAAAAAGTAAAATACTCAGGCATTCAAGGATGTAAAATCACAGTAGCTGGACGACTTAATGGAGCAGAAATTGCTAGATCTGAACATTTTGGATATGGTTCTGTTCCACGACATACAATCGATGCCAACATTGATTACGCCTCAGTCCCCTGCAAAACAAAAGCTGGTATCTTGGGAATAAAAGTCTGGCTCTTCAAAGGTGATAAATTTAATGCTTTTAATGCATAATTAATTCAAAATTAACAACAAAAGATATATATGATCGGTAAAGTAACATCTAACAAAATGACTAAGGCGTTAATCGTTACAGTCCAAAAAACTAAATTACATTCCAAATACGGGAAACGATTTAAAGTTAAAAAAAAGTACGCAGTAGCATGCGATGACTCAAGCCTGTTTACAATTGGTCAGACTGTTGAAATTCAAGAATGTAACCCAGTTTCAAAAACAATCCACTTTAGAGTTACCCAAACTCAAGAGGCTTAATAATTTGACAAAGGCTAGATAATTAATTATTACTTTGATAGTAACATCTAGCCTAATTGTTAATAACAATGGGTGATTGGCGCAGTGGTAGCGCAGCTCCTTTACACGGAGAAGGTCGGGGGTTCAAATCCCTCATCACCCACCAAATATAACTTTTTTAGATTTCCCTCGGGAAATTTTTTGTTTTCTATTCTTATTTTTATATGATTACAGCTAATCAACTTCGCAAACTCTATCTTGATTTTCATAAATCAAAGGGTCATAGCATTATACCATCAAGCCCACTAGTGCCAAAAGAAGACCCAACAGTTCTATTTAATACTGCTGGGATGCAACCTGTAATCTCTTACTTAACTGGAGTAAGTCAACACCCTGAAGGTAATATGCTTGCTAATAGCCAGAAATGTCTTCGAACTGACGATATATTAGAAGTTGGGGATAATCGCCATTTAACATTTTTTGAGATGCTTGGTAATTGGTCTATCGGAGCGTACTTCAAAAAAGAGATAATTCAATGGTCGATGGAATTCTTAACTTCTAAGAATTGGCTAGGATTAAATCCAGAGCGAATCTTTGTCACTGTGTACCAAGGTAATAATTCTGATGTGTCAATTGATCAAGAAGCCATAGGATACTGGCAGGAAGAATACCAAAAACTTAATATGGAAACAAGCGTAGGGTCGGACTACAGTCAAAACCTTGAAAATACCCTCCTACAGGGTCAAAAACGAGTTAATAGAATCCGTTCAATGTCAGGTAAAGATAATTGGTGGGGGCTGCCTTATAGAGGTCCTTGTGGCCCTTGTTCAGAAATGTATTATTTACTCCCCGATCAGCCATTAGACTTTGAGACTAGTATGTTACCTAAGCTGACGGTGCAAGAGCGAATTCAATGGATTGATGATAATATTATAGAGATTGGGAATAATGTCTTTATGGAATATATTGGTGAAAAAGATACTAATAAAGAACCGATTAATCTTAGCCCAATGCAAAGTAAAAATATTGATACTGGATTAGGCTTTGAAAGGTTTCTTACCGTGATTAATGGCTATAAAACTGTTTTTGAAACTGATTTATTTGCAAGTACACTAGCTACAATTGAAAAATACGCTAACTAAAGAGGTTTTTTATAACCCGCGGTATAAACCTTCTTTAGGTGATTAGGTCTATGCGGACATCCTTGCCAACAGCACGGGCGTCTTTTTCCTTTTAGCCCCAATTACGATATTCTAACTTGATTAAAAACAAACAACAAAATAGGGATATTACCCTATGACAAAACAGAACAATATCCCTAATATAGGAGAT
>JAYWGL010000070.1:0-14601 GCA_043778275.1 Minisyncoccota bacterium | reverse complement strand
ACCAGCAGGTTACAGCATCACAGGGGGATCAAACCCAACTCTAGTAACTGTACTATCTGGGGAGACCAAAGATGCAGGTATGGATGGATTATATCAACGAATAAGCGTCAGCGGATACGTGTTTAATGATAAAAGTAATGACGGTAATAAAGACGGTGTCGACGTACCGATTGTTGGTGTTGTTATCACCTTAACTGGAAAAGATTTGAACAACAAAGACGTAGCTTTAACCACAACAACTAATCTTAATGGCCTGTACACCTTTGATAATCTCACCCCAGGTATTTACACATTAACTGAAATTCAACCAATTGAATATTTGGACGGGATAGAAACCATCGGAACAGGGGCGTTAAATCAAGGAACTCTTGGCTATAATAAGCAAATAAATATTAACTTAACACCAGGTAATAATTCCGTCAATAACAATTTTGCTGAATTGGTATCTACTGCTATTACTGGATATGGATGGAATGACGGGAATAATAACGGACAAAAAGAAGTGTCTGAGCTTGGGATAAAAGATATCGAAATTAAATTAATCGGCGTAGATGACCGTGGAAGTAATGTTACTCTAACAACAATGACTAATAATGACGGATATTGGGAATTTAAAGATTTGCGACCAGGGATTTACTCCGTCACAGAAACCCAGCCTGATTCTTATCTTGACGGTAAAGACTCTAGTGGAACTACAACAGGATCCACAATCACTAATGATAAAATTAGCAATATAGTCCTCTTAGAATCTCAAATAAGCGCTAATAATAATTTTGGTGAATTTAAATCTTCTAGTCTTGGCGATTATGTATGGTCAGATAGCAACGCAAATGGTATTCAAGATTTAGGAGAAAATGGTATAAAAGATATCACTGTTAAATTAACTGGTAACGACGATCTTGGCATAGTCACAAAAACCACAACAACCGATATTAGTGGAAAATACTTCTTTAATAATCTCAGACCAGGAATCTACAATATTATAGTTACACTTCCCGCTGCAGAGAATAAATACCAGGTTACAACTCAAAATAATTTGAGTGCCAATGACGATAATGATTCTGATTTTGCAGTTGATAATTCTGGACTCGCAGCATTATTATCTAATATAACGATTAGCCCTGATAAAAATAATATAAGTAATGATCTTGGGTTATTCCAAGGTGGGAGCATAGGTGATTATGTTTGGGAGGACTCCAATAAAAATGGGTTGCAGGATTCAGAGGAAGATTATATTCCAGGTATTCAAGTTAAGCTCTTCCAATCTAACGGAACTCAAGTACTAAAAAACCTGGACGGCATTGATATTAGTAATACAGTAACAAATTCACAAGGTAAATACTTGTTTGATGAAATCCTCCCAGGGCAATATTACCTAATTTTCTCCAAACCAAAATATACAATCTTTACAACAAACAACCCCACTGAAAATACTAAAAATAGTGATGTGAATACAGAAGGTAAAACGGAGAACTATATATTAATATCAGGGCAGGTACTTGAAATGGTTGATGCTGGTATTCAAGTTTTGCCACAAGAACTATTAATTAGCGATCCAGCAGTATGTGGTGGAGATATTTTTGGAGCGGTAGACAATATTAAATTATTAGGAACTCTAACTGCCAAAATAGTCTTGACAGAAAAGACTACGGGCAAAATTTATACCTTTGATTTACCTGTTAGTGAGGATGGTAAATATAGATTAAAAATTGAATACTACGACGCTACAAAACCAAACTTTGTACTTAGTGGAAATTATAGAGTTAGTTATTCAGCAATAGATTACAAAGGTAAAACAGTTGGGGGTGGATACGACACTGAAATTAAACAAGCAGAAAAATGTCTACCAGTAAAATCTCTACCTGTAGTAACTCAATTAGTTAAAACTGGTAATAAGGATAGTATTATAATTACAACTGGGTTAATGTTAATATTATTAGGGCTTGCAAGATCTCTAATATACAACAAAGTTAAAATTAATTAATATTAAATTGATTTAATAATTAAACGAAACAACAAGAACAGCACCTAGGAATAGGTGCTTAAGTTTTAGTAAAAATAATGCAATATACAAGCTTTACAGGTGGATTCAAAAATAGAATAGTAGCAAAAATTTAATAATGAATTAAAATTTAGTTGATTAGTATCACTTGGCTGAAATGGTTAACCCATATTACACCTGTGACCTATATACCAGGTGATCTTCCTGGAACTTTTAGAGTATAAACTCAACGAAAACTAATCTTAAGGACAGCTTCCCGCTTAGATGCTTTCAGCGGTTATCTTAACTATACATAGCTACTCGACAGTGCCATTGGCATGACAGCCGATACACCAGAGGTATATGGATCTCGGTCCTCTCGTACTAGAGATCCGCCCTTTCAATTTTCGCGCGCCGATACTAGATAAAGACCAAACTGTCTCACGACGTTTTGAACCCAGCTCGCGTGCCTTTTTAATGTGCGAACAGAACAACCCTTGGGAGCTACTTCACCCCCAGGAAAAGACGAGCCGACATCGAGGTGCCAAACTTTGCCGTCGCTGTGAACGCTTGGGCAAAATCAGCCTGTTATCCCTAGAGTAACTTTTATCCGTTGAGCTTCGCGCCGACCACATGGTCGCGTCGGATCACTAGACTCCGCTTTCGCGTCTGCGTGACTTGTAGGTCTTGCAGTCAAGCAGGCTTGTGCTCTTGTACTTTAAAGTCAGATTTCCATCCTGACTAAGCCTACCTTTAGACGCCTCCGTTACAATTTAGGAGGCAACCGCCCCAGTTAAACTACCCAGCAGCCACTGTTCTCAAGTTAGTTACACTCGAGTAAGTCCTTCAACAATATCAGGCTGGTATCTCACCGATGACTCCAGTGAACCAAAATTCACATTTCAAAGTCTCCCAGCTATCCTGAGCAAATAAAATTGAAGAACAATGACAACCTATAGTAAAGCTTCATAGGGTCTTTTTGTCTTAGTATCGGTAGAGAGCATCTTCACTCCCTGTGTATTTTCACCGGGTTAATGGTTGGGACAGTTTGTCACTTGTTATGCCATTCGTGCGGGACACTACTTATGTGCCAAGGAATTTCGCTACCTTAGGACAGTTATAGTTACTGCCGGCGTTCATCGGGGCTTAATCAGATTGCTTGCGCAATCCAAATTGACCTTCCGACACTGGCCAGGCATCAGCCCGTATACATCAGCTTTTGACTTTAGCACGGACCTAAGTTTTTGTTAAACAGTCAGTGACAACTCTTTTGTTGTAGCCTCTTGCGAGGCAAGGCTTATCCCTAAGTTACGCCTGATTTTTTGCCGAGTTCCCTAACCTATTATTATCCCGTTCACCTTAGTATTCTCTACTCATTCACCTTTGTTGGTTTGCGGTACGGACAGATATATGTTATGCTTAGAAGCTTTTCTAGGCAACATTGGTTCGTTCGAATTTGTTATTGCTAACATTCTTCTTTGTCTCAACCCAGACACTTACTCTACTAGAGAGGGTATCTAAGATATATGGATTTGCCACATATACAAGAGCCTAAACATTGAAACGGCTATAGCCAAAAACCGCTCAAATTACCAAATTGCGTCACTCCATCGCACACATAACTGGTCATAGAATATTAACTATGTGTCCATCAGTAAGCTCCATTAGAAACCTACCTAAGGCCCGACTAACCCTACGACGAAAACCGTAGCGTAGGAAACCTTGAATTTTTGGTGGTGAAGTTTTTCACTTCACATCATTTGTTACTCGTTCTGACATTCTCACTTCTTAACACTCCACAATGAGTTACCTCCTATGCTTCAGTGCGTTAAGAACGCTCGCTTACCACGATAATACTTCTAATATTGAACATACAAAATATTTCTAAAATATACACTCAATATTAGATTATTACCATTCGTGTCTTCGGCACATAGCTTGAGTCCCATACATTGTCGGCGCGAAATCACTTGACCAGTGAGCTGTTACGCTTTCTTTAAAGGATGGCTGCTTCTAAGCCAACCTCCTGGTTGTATAAGTAATTTCACCTCCTTTACACTATAGCTATGATTTTGGGGCCTTAGACGACGATCTGGACTGTTTTCCTCTTGAAAATGGAACTTAGATCCCACTTTCTCACTCCCAAGGAACACTATACAGGAATTTGGAGTTTGTTACCGTGGGGTACCTTGCGGCCCCCAGCGATTTCAGTGCTCTACCTCCCATAAGTTTTGGCTTGAGGCTGCCCCTAAAGGCATTTCAGCGAGAACCAGCTATTACCCAGTTCGATTGGAATTTCTCCCCTACCCACAAGTCATCCGAAAGATTGGTTCTCTTAACGGTCCGGTCCTCCGATAGTTTTTACTCTATCTTCAACCTGCTCATGGGTAGCTCACCGGGTTTCGGGTCTAGTGCGTACGACTTAGCGGGCATTTCACCCTCGCTTTCACTAACGACTACGATCTCTTTCGATCTTAATCTTGCCATACACAGCTAACTCGTCAGATCATTCTTCAATAGGCACGTAGTCGAGATAATAAATTACCTCTTCCACTCCTTGTAAATATACAGTTTCAGGATCTATTTCATTCGCTTATCCAGCGTTCTTTTCACCTTTCCCTCACGGTACTAGTTCACTATCGGTGTGTAAATGTATTTAGCCTTACCGCGTAGTCACGGTAGATTCCAACAAGGCTTCTCGATGCCCTTGTTGTACTTGGGAGAATTATCAAATGGCGCTAAAAATGTTTTTTATACGGGACTATCACCCTCTATGGTTTGTCTTTCCAAACAATTTTAATACACTTTTAGTCTTTTATACCAAATCTCTAACATATTAGGTTAGATCATAACTTCCCACAACCCCTAATGAATTTATACCTCTAACTAGGCTGTTAAATTCAATCAACTGCAACAAAGTTGCAATGTCAATCCAATAACAAAATATCATAGGTTTTTGGCATACTTCCCCTTCGCTCGCCGCTACTAAGGAAATCAGCATGTCTGTCTCTTTTCCTCTGCTTACTGAGATGTTTCACTTCAGCAGGTTTCCGATTACCAAGTTACTACACTTGTTCATGTTAGACATTACTCTAACTGGGTTACCCCATTCGGAGATTGTAGGCTCATATCGGCTACACACGCCTGACCTACACTTATCGCAGTGTATCACGTCCTTCTTCGGCATTTACACCCTAGGCATCCTCTGTATACTTTTTTGTTTTAACTTTTATTAAATTTTTGATACTAACTAAGAAACTTATATTCAGATATATTCAAACTTATGTTTTTAGGCATAAAATAAATATTAGAATAAAGATGCTTTCTACTTTTTGAATCCACCTGTAAAGCTGCGAGGTTTTTTGTCTCACATTCATAATATACCAATATAATTTTTATTTTGTCAACTTATTGTTTTTTTATTAAGGATTTCTGTTTAATCCTATCAACAAATTTGCCCTCAGATAATCTAAGGGCAATAAGAATTTTTGATTATTTTTAATAAAAAAGTGGTTACTTTTACTTAGGGATGACAAATTTTAGGATGTCAGAACCAGCTACTAACACAGATATGCCGATTAGAACTAAAAATGTAACGGTAATAACAATTCCTTCAATCTTTTTATTTCGCTTACCAACAATAGCAGTCAGAAGTATTATAAGAAACCTTCCCCCGTCAAGTGCTGGAATCGGTAGCATATTAAGAACCGCCAATGAAATCGACAAAACCGCAAATAGATATATTATTCCATGGAACCCAAATTCCCCAAAAACTTTATTACTTATACTACCTATCCCAACTGGCCCAGTAACTGACTGAAGTATTTCGCGATTCTTGGCACCAGGATTTAAAGCTGAGAATATTTGACCTAGCCCCTCAAAAGTACCTTTGGTAGTATCAGCAGTTTCTTGCCAGGCTAATTGAAATACATTAAAGAGATCTTTTGGAATTCGTTGAACTCGATAACCAGTTAATACACCGAGTTTTAGATCTCCGTCTCTTATATTGGTTGCATCAATAGTTTTTATTTCAGAACTTTGATTTGATCCAAAGTATCCTTCAACACTAAATTTCTGACCTTTGTATTTATTTAGAATATTTTTTAGATCTTCAAAGCTACTCAGATTTGTAACATCCTCATTTCCAATCTTTATAATATCATCACCTTTTTTCATGCTAGCTAGCTTTGCAAGACTATTGTCATTAACACCCTGTATGTGTAAGCCTTGAGTACCTGAGATAACATTAGAACTGACTTGATATTCTCGAACCTCATTTTTAAATATCGGCACTCCGCTTGTTGTAAGTGTAGTAGGTAAGCTTCCCCCAAAGCTTCCACCAGTTGCAAGCCCTAACCCAAACATAATCACAAACATTATATATGCAAAAATAAAATTAAAAATAATCCCACCAAAAATTATCAAAGTCTTTTGCGCTAGATTTTTACTATAAAAAGTTTCTCTTCGTGCAAGCTTCGCTTCTTTTTCTATAATTGCCTCATATTCCCATTCGACAAGTGTTTTAAGAGTGCCAAGTTTGGAAACTATTAATTGCTTAATTTTTGAACTTAGCTCAGTGTCAGTTGCTATTATATTAGCAGGTAGAATTTTGTAGTTAATTATACTTGGGTCGATTACCCGAAGATCTTGCGAACTTAACTCTACCAGATTTTGATTTTTGTTCATCGTAGCGCAAAACCATTTCCAATTTTCATCCCAACTTAGGCTATTGTCCATTAGGACAGGTTCGACATCTTGATTATTCAGAAGCTCTAATGTCCTTTGAGAGATAAAGTTTTTTTTGGCATCTGGGCTCTTTCGTGTATTCTGATAGTCCGCTTCATCAATAGCATCATTGTCTCCAAAAATACGAACGAAGCCGCCGAGCAGCCAAGGATAGATTGACCAAGTTATTTTACGCCAAGTAAATTTGATTCTATGCTTAGTAAGAGGAAGGCCTATACCAAATTCTGGAATTTTAACCCTAAAAAGTCGAGATATTAAAAGATGCCCTAATTCGTGGACGATTACAAGAGGTGTCAAAATAACAATAAACCAAAAAAGGATCAAAGCTATGTTAGTTATTAAATTGATTAATATTTGCATACAGATACGAGGGGTTAGTATCTCACTTTTATTTATGTGTTGACAATTTTTTATTTATGAGAAATTACTTTATACAAAAGAGATTCAGATTTTTATATCTGTCAATTCATACCAAAATTATGTCAAGAAGAAAAAGAGTTCTAAAGCGACCAGTTATTTTAGCAGATAAAAATTTCGGAAGTATTTTAGTTAGTAAGCTAATTAACCGAGTAATGTGGGACGGTAAAAAAACAATTGCTAGCCGCATAGTAACTACAGCCCTAATGGAAGCTGCAAAAGAAGTGGAAGTCACGGAAGTGGAATTGCTAGATGCAGTCCTAGATCAAGTAACTCCTAAAGTAGAAGTTCAATCAATGCGAGTTGGGGGTGCTAACTATCAAGTTCCTATGGAACCAAGACCAGAACGAGCTCTACGACTTGCTCTTACTTGGATTGTTGATGCCGCCCGAAAAATGAAAGGTAAACCAATGAATCTTAAGCTCAAGCAGATTATGGTCGAATCATTCAACGGACAAGGTCCAGCCGTAGCTAAGAAGAACGCAGTTCACCAAACAGCTGCTGGTAACCGAGCCTTCACTCACCTTGCCTACCGAGCAAAGAAAAAAGCATCAGCTTAATCAAGTCTTATTAGATAATCAAAGTTAAATTTAAAACCAATTTTTAGCCTCTCACATCGAGAGGTATGTTTGTGTGAAGATTATGTAATTATTATGATTAAATCCAAAAACTTGACTAAGTAGTGTGTGTTAGCATTTTAGTAAGTTCTATCAATCTGGTAGTGCTGTTAATTTATTCGGAGTAATCATTATGGCTATTCAACAAGGTGACAAATCTCAGTCTCTTAGAGATTCAATTGCAAGATCTCAGACCGATCAAGCCAAGTCAGATAAACCAGTAGAAATAGCTGAATTTACTCCCACCGTAGATGATAAATCTGAATCTTTGCGGATTGCAATTGCAAATAACAATGCGCATACTCAGATAAATACCGAAGAATAAATTAACAAGCTGGGGTTTTGATTTCATTTCCCTAGTTTGCCACCATTGCAACTAGCCCTAAAGGCTAGTTTTTTGTTTGCCCGATTAAGATAGCTCTTCCAATGCCAGTTCTAACTCCTGCTGGTTTAGTACTTTACCGTGCCAATTATCTTTATTTTCCAAAAAACTCACGCCTTTGCCTTTGATGGTATTAGCTATAATCATTATTGGCTTATTCCCGTTATCACTCAAGTCAATTGCTAGTTCTATTGCTTTATCTACTTGTTCTAAGTTATGACCGTCTTGGACTTGGATTATCTCCCACCCCATTGACTCCACTCGCTTAGATAGGGTTTCTATATCCCAACCTGTCATGGTCTCGCCGCTTTGCCCGAGCCTATTGAGATCTACTACACCGATGAGCTTGGATAAATTCCTGTGACTACCTAACTGCATTGACTCCCAGTTACTCCCTTCTGCGAGTTCACTATCGCCCAATAGTATCCAAGTTCTAGCTGAGATATTGTCTATCTCGTTGGCAATAGTAATTCCAAGTCCAATACCCAAGCCTTGCCCCAGAGATCCAGTAGTTGCTAATGTAAATGGGAATCTGGGAGTTGGGTGCCCTTCCAGATTGGATTCTAACTCCCTGAATTGATTTAACTCTTCTATAGAAATTAACCCTAGTTCATAAAATAAACTATAAAATAGAGGAGAGGCATGCCCCTTACTAAAAATTAACCGATCGTTAGTATTAGTTTCGAAGTCTTGCCAATTACACTGAAAATAGTTCTGCCTAGAGCTGTTTTGACCGAATATTAACCCAGTCACGATCTCCACAGCTGAGAGTGAGCTAGTTGGATGACCTGACCCAGCTTTAGTCGTCATAATAAGGATATTACGCCGAGTAGATAGGCAGATATTGGCAAGATCATTGAAATGTTTTATAGTCATAAAAATAGGTTATTTAAAAACTTTTGTGTGTAAGTCCTTGATCTGAGTATCGGTTATATGTGTATAGATCTGAGTTGTAGCAATATTACTATGTCCAAGAAGGGTCTGAACCGAGCGTATGTCCCCACCAGCAAAAAGAATCTTGGTGGCAAAGCTGTGTCTCAATGTGTGCGGTGTGATATGTTTATCGATTCCTGCATAGAGAGCGTATTTACGGATTAGGTTTTGGACAGATTTTGGGTTGAGTGGCTTGGTGTAATCTGTCTTGCGAGATAACCCCCGAAACTTAGTAATTGTCGTTGGATGAATATCCCCTTTTTCTGGGGTTAGATCTTGGTCATTAACTTTTCGTAAAATTGATGTGACAAATAAATATTTATTATCATCTCTTCCTCTTGCTATCAAGTATTCATCGATAGCGATAATTGCCATCGGTGCCAAAAAAGTAGTTCTGACCTTTCCACCTTTACCTTGTATCATTAACTGTCCATCGATCGATTCTTGGATTTGGGACTTTGTAAGTTCTAACAATTCTGACAGGCGAAGCCCAGACCCAAAAAGAGTCAAAATAATTGCCTTATCCCGCAGCTTTTGGACTTTACTAATTCGCTTAGATTTAATATTAATCGCCGTATTAATTAACGTCAAAATCTCGGGTTCAGAGAGATAATCAATTTTCCTTTGCCTTGATTTGGGTAGTTCAATTAACTCTGGAGTCATAACCAAGCGACCTTGTTTGATAAGATGTCTCAATAGAGTTCTAAGCACCACTACAAAATAAGATTGGGCCTTAGGTGCCATTAAGGCATGTCGACTAGATTCTCGCTCACTGAGATCTTGTCTGAGCTTCATAACAGCTACTTTATTAAGCTTCTCGGCTGTGTCAACCCCTAAAGCTAAGAAAAACTTAGCACAAGTAGTTAATGTTTGGCGGTAATTACGAATTGTATTGGGGGAGTATTGTTTAACAACCTGGCAGTACAGCAAAAACTCATCTATATCTTCTTGAAGTAACGGCATAGTTAAAATTATAAAAATGGTTTAAAAAAATATTATTTAATCCTAATATACCAAGTCTACAATTTTGGCAAGTAGCCTTGCCCTAAATTAATAACTTTTAACGCTAAAGCTAAAGCTGTTACCCTGATGCTCCCAACCTGCAAAAGCCTCTAATTGATAGATTTTATTAGACTTGAAATTAATTTCAAAGTTAGGTATAGACTTACCTTTATCTTGATACATCAGATCAAAAAAACTAAATAATGAATAATTTTGACCTTCAGAATTAACTTCTAACTTTGACCATATTGGTGACGAGCTTCCTAATCCAATCAATATATTATTAAACATATCTAATTTGTAATAAGCATCTAGAGATATCTCACCTTCATCAGTATCAACCCCTGTAATATAACATTTACAATTGTCAAGTAAGTCAAAGAGGTCTGGAGAGAGTACTTCTTTAAGTGGAACTTCTTGATTTTGTGTTAGTTTTAATAGCTGAGTTGTTATGTAATTAAGGATTTTATTTTTACTAAGATCACGTGTCTCTTCGAGACGCTTTTTTAGAGCATTATCAAATCTTAGTTCGTCTTTTGTATGCCATAAAGTGGCGTTGCTTTGAGTCATATTTCTTAGTAGAATTATTATGTTAATTTATTCAACTAGTCAAAGAAAAAACCCCTAAAAAAGGGTCTAATTTTTCTTAAGTAAAGAATTATTCTATTTTGCGAATCGATCGTAGTCAACGATGCTTGCCTGGGCTTCAATCTGCTTTAGAGTCTCGGTTGTTACAGATACTAGAATCAATAAAGTAGTTCCTCCAACAATGGCTGTAAGTGTACCATCTCCAACCTGCAAGGAATCAGAAAACAACAAAGGCACTGAAGCTATTAAAGCTAAGAATAAACTGCCAGCGACATTCAACCGATTTGAGACATAACCCAAGTATTCTGCCGTTTCCTTACCTGGACGGTAACCTGGAATATATGCCCCTGATTCTTGTAAATTTTGAGCCACTTCCTCTGTCTTGAACGCAATGGTAGAGGTATAGAAATAAGTAAAGAAAATAATTAATATAAAGTAATAAAAACTATAAGCCAAAACTCCATTATGCCGAAGGCTGAATTCTGGTAGGAATCCTAGATTATTTCCCTTGAATTTGAAATTAATAGGAGTGCCTTCAAAGAAAGAATTTTCTACATCTTTTTGGGTAGTTAGAGTAAAACCAAATAATTCTTGACCTTTTGTAGTGTCTTGAAGTTTAGCTGCCTCAATTTGATTTGGTGTGCTTGTTGCATAGAGACCTAAGAAATTATTTTTCGGAAGATCCGCTATTTTTTCATTAAAGAAATTTGGTTTTCGCTCTGTACTTAGATATTGTTCTACAACTTGAGCTGTATCCTTAATTTGTGGGATATTAGCCGTGAAGAAAAACCTCGACATGATACTTGGAAACAATATAAAATATACCGCAAAAATAATAGGTAAAACTCCTGCCATATTTACTTTTATTGGGAGAGTTGCTTTTATATTATCTAAAAGTCTAGATCGACCTTCGCTTGCACCACGTCGAGAATAGATAACCGCTAGCTTTCTAACGGCGTCATTAACATAAATTACGAAGGCTAAGGTTACAAAGAAAAGTACGAAATATAGTATTAATACTCGAGTTGGATTCCAAGCAGTACCATCCCAAAATAAATCACGATAATTCTCCCATCTAATTAAGACTGATGGATCCCCAGCAATTTTGTTCCAGATATTTCCAATATTAGGTAATACATCCTTAACGAATTTAATCATCTGAGAAGGAAGTTTAATTACGATACCAGCAAGAATCATAAGAGAGATACCATTACCCATTTTAAGTTCTGTGATGATTTCTCCAATCCACATCATAATAAGACTTCCTGCAACAAGGGAAAGAATGACGACTGCCCAGTGCGGAAAACTAACTGCCAAATCTGAGCTGGTAAGAACATCTGGTAACTGGACTTTGGCTCCTTGCCCACCAGAATTTTGTGATGATAAAAATTGAAGTACACCCCAACCATTAATAGCGGCAAGAGGGATTACAGCCAGACGAGTCCATCTGTTAATTTTGTTTCGGCCAATCTCACCTTCTTCTTTTTGAATTTCATTGATTTTTGGAATAATTACTCCAAGTAATTGGAAAACAATAGTGGCTGTAATATAGGGTCCAAGTCCTAGCATCACGAAGCTGAGATTACCGTAACCTCCTCCTGATACGACGTTAAGTAAGTTATAAATGGCATCATTGTTTATTAAATCTGATATATCTGTGTTTGTTAATACGGGGATAGGTATATGTGTCAAGATTCTTGCACAGACCAGTAAGCCCAGTACCATTAATAATTTGTTTCGAAGTTCTTTGTCAATTAGAACAAGTAAAAGTCGTCTAAGCATATTTGTGTTTTATAATTTTTATGGTTTTGAGGGACATTAACAAAGCTAAAAGAATATTGTATAATCGTCAAGCTTATATCAGGCTAAATCCTGATTACTAAACCAATTATACATTGACAAGAAAATTAATATTTTCTACAGGTATGTTATATCCAAAAAATCAACATATAGTAGTCAAATCTAAAATAGACTACTATATATAGTATTATTATAAATAAATTATAAAAAAATTATAAAAAAGTATGGCTACAAAATCTAATATTTTATTCAACTCACCCTTATTAACTGTTAGCGACCAAACTAATCCTTATGTAATTTTCACCCCTAAAGCCAACTCTACTATTGTAGATATGTGTAACAAGCAAGAGGCCAATATATGGCTATCTTCAGATATTAATCTTACTCATGATGCAGCCCAGTGGAGTCTACTTAATCAAGATGAGCAAAGCTTTATTAAGCAAATATTAGGATTTTTTGCGGCTTCAGACTCTATAGTAAACGAAAATATAGTAATGAACTTCATCCAGAATGCTCAGATTCCTGAAGTCCGTTATTTTTACTATTTTCAAGCGATGATGGAGGCGGTTCATGCTAAGACCTACTCTCAACTAATAACCACTTTTATTAACTCCACCGAGGAGCGAGATCATCTTTTTAATTCTATTAATAATCATCCTGTTATCCAAAAAAAAGCTAAATGGTGTCAAAAATGGATGGAAAAAGATAATAACTTTTTTGAACGGATGGTTGCTTTCTTAGCTGTCGAAGGAATTTTTTTTGCTGGAAGTTTCGCTTCAATCTTTTGGCTCCGAGATAGAGGTATCTTAGCTAATTCACTAGGTGTTGCTAATGAATATATCTCACGAGATGAGACTATGCATGCCGAATTCGCCTGTTTACTAATTAACCAATTTTCCGGTACTGATAAACCCTCAAAAACTAAAATAACAGAAATCATTATCAGCGCCGTCGATCTAGAAATTGAATTTGTAAGATACGCGCTTCCTAATAAACTATTCGGAATGAATCAAGATTTAATGGTACAATATATCAAATTTGTCGCTGATACTTGGCTCACAGAACTCGGATGTCAAAAATATTATAATGTTGAACAGCCTTTCTTATTTATGTCCGAGATAGGTCAGAAACGCAAAGACAACTTTTTTGAAAAAAGCCGTACTAACTACGCCCGCCAAACCGAAACCAAGACTATGGAGTGGGGTAATTTAGTCTTCTAAACAAGAGATTGGCTCCCTTCGATTTATTCTGGTATATTTTTGTACTTAGGTAATACTGGATAGCCTTTTTTTTGCTCAGGGTTAAGCTTATAATATTCTCTACCTAATATTTCTTTGCTCTTTATTGGGCCGCATTTACGAGCGTCCAGGCTATTTCCCCGATTATCCCCAAGAAAATAATAAGAATTTTCTTCCAATATCGGTTCAATAACCTGCTCAATTTTTGCAAGTTCTAAGCTGTTTGCCAGATCAGATGGCGTCTGTTTGTAGGTTTTAGTTTCGTTCGGAAGATAGGTATCCTCATCCAGTTTAATTGGCTTATCAGAAACTTGTGGATTAAGGATATATATTGCCCCTTTATCAAAAATTACCTGCTCACCAGGTAGCCCTATAATCCTCTTAATGAATAGATCTTCTTTTGGATCACATTCTTTATTGGGCAGCAACACAACTACTTCACCACGACGATAACTTGAAAAATAGGGTGAGAGTTTATCTATATATATCCTATCTTTTGTACTAAAGTTTGGTAACATAGAATCTCCCTGTATTTCTACTTGAGCTAAAGCAAAATTACGACCAAAAGCAAAAACACCAGTCATCACAATAGATGTAACCAAAAAATAAACTAAATAGACTTTTAGCTCATTCCAGATCTTAGGCAACACAATTTTATTAACTTTTGATAATTGATGATTTCGTTGAATATTAGGTTTAGACACAGCAATGTTATTATATTGAAACCTCTATCGTATGCGGCCTGAATCACCACTTTTGGTATATCTACCACCAGTGAAATCATCTATACCAACTATCTCAGGGCTAGAGAATAACTCATTTTCACCATTTTCTGTTATAATATTAAAACTAATAGTAACCAAGGGATTGCTCAACCCAGTATATGCGGGTACAGAA
>JAYWGL010000069.1:0-4382 GCA_043778275.1 Minisyncoccota bacterium | reverse complement strand
ACAATAGAAAACTCTAATGTAGGAACAGGGAGTTGTACTAATAGCAATACTGTTGTACAAGGATCTACTATTAACTGTAATTTCCCATTAACAGGATCATCTAATGGAGTATATACTATTCCAGCAGCTGGATTAATTAGTGCTGTACTAAAAGAAACAGGAGTTTCAGCTAATCAAGAAAATAACTTTGGTGGTTCTAATGCTTGTACTGTAGCTGGGGCTATTCTAACTTGTGCTAATATCCCAGTTGGAGTAGATGCAACAATTGGAAATCATGAAATAGTTATCCTAGAACCGAATGTAAGTTGGTATAGGAATAAAGGGAGTGTTAATGTGACTAAACCGGCACCAAAAACTCTTACTACTACAGATCTAACTAATGGTTCTATAAAGATTGAATGTAATACAGGTAAAGATATTACAGTTAACTCTAAAACAACCTGTACTTTCGATATTGGAGACAAAGTTCTTCCTGATGGAACAAAGCTCGCTATTGGTGACGGGGACATCTCAACTTCTACCTGTGTAGCTAGCGGGTCAAAAGTAGTATGTACTAATATTTCTACAGGTACAAAAACAGGTGATCAACCAATCATTGTAAAAGTAGGTTCTAACCCACAAGCTGATACTAACCAAAAAGTTAAGGTCATCCCAGCTGTAGTGACCGAAACAAAAACTTCTATTATCCCTGATGATTTCAAACCAGTTCTAACCAACGAAACAAAGAATGATTCAGTAATAAAAATTATCTGTAACAGTGGAAAAGAAGTTATTGTTAACTCAACTGTAACTTGTACTTTTGATATTGGTAATAAAACCCTACCAGAAAATACAAAAATCTCTATCGGAAATGGTGATATCAATACCTCTAACTGTAAAGTCAATGGTACCGTAGTAACCTGTTCTAATATCTCTACTGGATCAGAATCTGGAGACCAATCCCTCTTTATTAAGATAGGATCAGGAGACAAAGTTAACACTAACCAAAAAGTTAAAGTTACTAGTGGTATAGCCGCTGTCTCTAATGCTGGAATTGCAGTCTTAACAGGATCTGGAAGTGCTATCGCTGGAACTGTTGGAACTGTAGCACTAGCAGGAGCTGGATTCTTCCTCTATAAGTCTAAGACAGGGCGACGTACTGGAATGAATATTTAGTTTAAACCTAGTTAACCGTCATTTATCCTAAATTTAATAACCTTCTCGTTTGAGAGGGTTCTTTGGTGTTGGACTTTGGATTGCAATGGCAGCAAATCAAATTGACCAAAAGCTTTATCATTGTTTGGCTTGAAGTATTATGACTAATCTAAAAATTCAATCTTGGAATATCAATGGAATTCGAGCCGCTATCAAAAAAGGCTTCTGGGTCAAATTAGAAGAACTCCAGACCGATATTCTTGGCTTGCAAGAAATTAAGTGCGATTATGAAGCTATGAAACAACTCCTTGGTATAAACTCTGAGAAAAAAACAAGTTCCAGTCAAAATCTACTTGAAGAGTCAATTCAGGATACTGATTATCTCGATTATAATGGTTTTCGGATTTTTTGGCATTCTTGTCGTATGAAAAAAGGTTACTCTGGAACAGCAATCCTCGTTCGCTTAAACTTGATTGAATCAGGAACTATTGAGATTAATAGTTTTGTCAAAGAGTTAGGGCTAGAAGAATACGATCAAGAAGGGCGAGTTACAGGGTTATTAATGACGGTCAATACAAAAAAAATATTTTTACTTAATTGTTACTACCCTCAAGGAGGGAGAGAAGGACGAATTCCTTATAAAATTGGTTTTTATAAAGCTATTAATAATTTGTGTCTTAGATACAGAGAGTTAGGAGCTGAGTTGATTTTGACAGGGGACTTTAATACGACAGTTGGAGATATTGATCTTGCTCGCCCAAAAGAAAATCGCAAGACTACAGGTTGCCTCCCAGAAGAGCGTATAGCCCTTAATTGGTTATTAGAAGATAAAACCTTCAATCTTAATCAATTAGAATCAACCAATTCTAAATTTCAAGAATCAGCTAAAACTATCCAAAAATTAGATCTCACAGACAGTTTTCGCTACTACAACCGAGAGTTAACAGGAGCGTATAGTTATTGGGATCAGATTACAAGGGCTCGGGATCGTAACGTTGGTTGGCGGATTGATATGTTTTTCATTAGCTCTGGTCTGATTAGTCATTTAGACAACGCTTTGATTCATAGTCAGATGCTAGGTAGCGATCATTGCCCAATAGAAGTTGAACTTAGTCTCTAATGACTACAACTCTAGGACATTCCTAATGGCAGCTGCCTCCTCAAAGTTATACGCGTCAATGGCTATTTGCAGGCGCTCATGTAATTCGCTAGAATCTAAGTTTTCCTTTGTGAGATTATTTTGAATTTCTTGTACTTGGGTGTCGAAGTTGGCATAGACTTGCCCTGCACGTGCTTTTCGCAGGGGTTTTTCACGCTTACTAAATCGATTATCAATCGTTAACTCCCCTACCTTGTCATCATTTACCATTTGCTTTCGCATACTGCGATCATAATTAGCATTTTTCTCTTCAAATCCATTAACAACAGTCAGGTTAGCTCCAGATTGACCGTATTCTGGATTCTTATCCACGTCTTCGCGTACGCCATCGGCAATCGTTTTATTAGCCCGGGTAGCCCCCTTGATGGTAATGTTATGCTCTTGATTGTAAGCTAATTGAAGCTGCCTCTTATAGTTGGTCTCATCGATTGCTTGTTGCATACTAGAAGTCATTTTATCGGCATACATTATAACCTGCCCTTCGATGTGGCGAGCAGCTCGCCCAACAATCTGAATTAAACTAGTCCTAGATCTCAAAAAACCCTCCTTATCCGCGTCAAAAATAGCTACAAGACTAACTTCAGGTAAATCTAAACCTTCTCTGAGAAGGTTAATCCCAATTATAACATCGTATTTACCTCGCCTTAGGTCAGAGAGAATATCTAGCCGTTCAAGAGTCTCAACATCACTATGGATATAAGCTGATTTTATATGAATTTGCTTGAAGTAGAGGTCTAGCTCTTCCGCAAATTTTTTGGTTAGGGTTGTGATTATGACTCGTTGATTTTTTGTTACACGTAGGCGTACTTGTTCTATAACATCATCTACTTGATTGGAGGTGGGTTTTAGAATAATGGCTGGATCTATCAGTCCTGTTGGGCGAATGACTGCGGCACTGACAAAGACTTTGCGAGGATTATCGTTAGTTGACTTGTTCAGATAGCCAAGGGTGACTGAAGGATCCCAATCTTCATCCTGACTGGTGGCTTTGAGGATTTTTGCTGGCATCTGGAAGGATTCTACTATTTTTTTTGGTTTTTTGACAAGGGGTCTAAATCTTCTACTTTTTTAGATTTTTGAGAGTACTAAGCATTTCAACAAATTCTGGTTGCTTCATTATTTTTTCCGAAACCTCTTTTACTTGCTTTTCGATAGCTGAATAATGAAGATGTTCTAATTCTGGAATAGGCAGAAATGAAGCGGAATAATTAATTGAACCGTATTTATCTGTATACATTCCATTGGTTATAGCCTTCTTAACTGCACGTTTACCAGTGGTAAAGTCATCAATAACAGTGAAATTATTTTTTAGAGAAATTGCCGTATAATGTCCTAACAAGAGTGATTCTATCACCTCTTTAACATTACCCATCGTTATAATTTGATTTCTACCAAAATAATTTTTAAAGATAAATTCTAATCCATCTATCCAGCCAGTTTTAACTCTTTCTTCAGTATCTATAAAGTAGTCTATTTCAATCACACCTTCAAAACCCTGTATAAAGCATTCTCCATTTGGAGTGAATCCATTACCTAAATTAAACTGAGAAAATTCTATTTTGGCTCTATTCAATATTGCTTGCCCAAATCCATGTTCCCAAGTATCATGAGCTATCATTTCATTATCGCCCTCTGGTTTAACGCTTTTTAAGTCAACTCCCTTGATATTCTTATTGTGTTTTTCTGTGTATGGAATATGACTAATATCATAAACTAACTGATTATGTATATCTGTATATCCTCTTAGATCGGATAATGTGGCATAAGCTGGCGGGGCCGCTAATTCATACCAGTAATTTTCTCTATAGTCACGAACTAAATCTTTATTTTCATAATACTCTGATATTAGCTGTTTAGAGCTTTTCCAGTCTTCGGCCTTTGGGTATTTATGTCGAAGCTTTAGATTTCTATATTCTTTATACGCCAATACATCTCTATTATAAAAAAATTCTCGAGTTAATGAGGGCAGGCTTTGATCCCCTATTTTTTGTTTTATAGCCAACCCATCTCCCATCTAGCCACTACACTCTCCACCCTTGCCTAAATTCCTAATATCCCATTACTTATCTAAATATGAGCAGATACAGTA
>JAYWGL010000068.1:0-15407 GCA_043778275.1 Minisyncoccota bacterium | reverse complement strand
CCTTTTATACTTGTTTATAGTTATACATATTTATTGATTTAATTCAACATCTTATTTAGAAGAGAATTATATGTATACTATAATGGTATTGGGTTATAAAGTACTTCATAATGCCTTATCTAAACCAAGGCTTTAATATTGGGCAAGATTAACTAGACAGGTTCTTGGGATATTTGACAAATCAAAATATGAGATTTTAGATTTAGGGTATTAGTTCCAATTACCACAAAATTACTACTCAAATTCTAATTATGACCAATCCAGAATCCACTATAAAAGATATTTTGAACATTCATACCCAAAGCCTTTCACCCTTGATCAATACTCAGATTATTATTGATAATACAGTATCAAGGCTTCCTGATAATGTAAGCTTAGACAAATTAGAAGAACTACTTGCTGGTATCTGTGCTTCGCTCTCTAATAAGCACCCTGATTATTCAATTCTGGCGGCTCGTATTGCTATGACTCAACTTCATAGAAATCTGAATATTGATACAATCAGCTTTGTAGATAATCTACAGCGACAATACGATCAGATGGTAAGTGGAAAACGATCCACCCGTATTTCTACTGAAGTGATGGAGTTTTGTAAAAAATACCAAGAAGAACTGCAATCTATAATTGACTACGGGGCAGATTTTGACAATTATGATTATTCAGCCTTCCAGTCTTATTATCGAAAGTCACTGCGGCTAATTGATAATGTAGTGGTTGAAACGCCGAATCAAATGTTTTTGCGAGTGGCTGTTGGAATCCACATCCCCAAAGTTAGATCGCAATTAGAACTTGATGAGTTCGAGAAGTACAGTGGTTTTCGCCCCGACACTTATCGCTTAATGGAGCTTAGCGATACCCAAAAGTTGGAAGAGATAAAAACCTATTATCAGCAATTAAGCCAGCGAAAAATCTCACCTCAGAGTCCAATCATTGTCCACGCTGGTAGTGAGATGAATCAGATGCCGTCTTGCTATCTTCAATATTGTGGCGATTCTATGAGTGGGAGTAGTTATCAAGAAGATACTTATTCAATCAACGGTAAAGTAAAAGGTATTTTTGGGGCTTTGACTCAGATGGCAGCTCAAGGTAAATCAGGCGGAGCCACTGGTGTGAATATGAGTGATGTAAGATCAAGTGGAAGTTATATTAATAAGACAGGCGGATATTCTAATGGAATTTTACCTTTTATGAAGATATTCGATTCTAGTATTGCGGCTGTTAATCAAGGTGGTCGAAGGGCTGGAGTCTGTACTATATATCTTGAGCCTTGGCATAAGGATATTAGAGATTTTTTGGATGCGGGAGATCACTTTAGTATTGAGGAAAAACGCTGTAAAAATATTTTCTTTGCCCTTTACACCAATGATTTATTCTTTGAGAGGTTGATAACTGACAAAGCAGCTGCTCAATGGACAGTTTTTGACCCAGCGGTTATTAAGGCACGTCTTGGTTATTCATTATCTGATGTCTATGGAGAGGACTTTAAGCGAGATTATGAGTTACTTGAAAAAGAGGGATTAGGTCAAACCATTAGTCTGATGGAGATCTGGAATCGAGTTTGCAAGTTACTCCAGATTAGCGGTAATCCTTACATTGTCCACAAAGATTCTTACAATAGTAAATCTAACCAAAAAAATATCGGCGTCATCAAAGGATCTAATGTCTGCTGTGAGATAGCCCTAGTGTCCAACGAAGACGAGACAGGGGTTTGTGTTTTATCCTCTCTTGCCCTACCAAAATATGTCGATAAAATTAACAAAACTATAGACTGGGAAGCTCTTATCGAATCAGCCCGTATCACAACTAGAAGCCTCAATAATATTATCGATATCCAACATTACCCAACTCCAGAAACTCGCAATTCTTGCCTAAGATCGAGAGCGATTGGCGTCGGGGCTCAGGGGCTGGCCGATGTATTTGCGATGCTTAAGATGGATTTTGATAGTCAGGAAGCTCGGCAATTGAATAAGGATATATATGAAGCGATATATTATGGCTGTCTAGACGAGTCAGCGGAGCTAGCCAAGATTGAAGGGGCTTACGACTATTATAAAGGTAGCCCGATAAGCCAAGGTATTTTACAACACGATATGTGGAATATTAAGGATAGTGAGACAAGACTTGGAGCTGAGAAATGGGCTGAACTTAGAGCTAAGATAAAGCAATATGGTGTACGCAATAGTGAAGTAACCGCCCTTATGCCAACGGCTTCTAGCTCAATTAGAATGGGCAATACCGAGATGCATGAGCCTTTTACTCGTAATATCTATATTCGGCAATATATCGGCGGATCAATCAAGGTCATCAACGCACATTTAGTCGAAGACTTGGTCGAGCTTGGACTGTGGGATGACTATTTATGTCAGCAGATTATTAATAATCAAGGTTCAGTTCAAGGTATTGAGAGTATTCCATTAGATATTCAATCACGATATAGAACTGCTTACGAACTTAACTTCCGTGATTTGGTGGATATGATGGCAGATAGGTCGGCTTTTGTCAGTCAGTCAAGTAGTTTTAATCATCATATAACTTACGCCGATAGTTCGCCAACTGCCTTTACCCAGCGGATTATTTATGCCTGGAAGAAGGGTCTAAAAACGCTTTCTTATTACATTCATACCGAGACAGCTAGCAATGCAAGAGCCGAACTTGGTGGAACCCAAATCACAAGACCAGAAGCCAAACCAGCCCAAATCAGTGTTGAAACCGAGCAAAGTGAAGTCTGCAATATGGAAGAGGGGTGTGAAGTCTGTAGTAGTTAGAAATAAGGCTCGAAATTGACAATAATACATATCATAGCTATTATCTGTATATTAAAATGCATATTATAGGTATTATGTTTATTTCACGCCTTCTAAAAGCTAAGATTCTTGGCAATCTACAATCAGATAACAATAAGATTATAATCCTCTACGGTCCACGCCAAGTTGGTAAAACCACCTTAGTTAAAGAAGTAGTCAAGGAGCTTAACAAAAAATATAGTTATTATTCTTGTGATTTGCCTGAGGTTGCCCTGATACTTGGCAGCCCTAATATTAACCAATTAACTAAGTTCGTAGGTAGTGATGAAATAATTATTTTGGATGAGGCTCAGAGAGTACCTAATATTGGCTTAACACTGAAGATTCTTTATGAGCATTTCCCTAAAGTGCGGTTTGTGGCAACGGGTTCTAGTAGCTTCGATCTCAGTAATTCTATAAAAGAGCCTTTAACTGGGCGAAAATTAGAATATCTATTACTGCCATTTAGTTGGTTAGAATTACATAATTCACTCGGGTTAATTGCGATGAAAAATCAATTAGACCTCTCGCTAAAATATGGTCATTATCCAATAGCTTTTAATACGAATCTGGATAACTTAGAAAAAGAGCTAAATCTGTTGACCTCAGACTATCTATTCAAAGATATTTTGACCTTTGATAAGTTGCCCAATACTCAGAACCTGCGAAAATTACTTGTGCTTCTTGCTTATCAGATTGGCAGCGAAGTCTCAATTGGAAAGATTGCCAATATGCTAGATATTGGACGAGTAACAATCGAGAAGTATCTAGATATTCTGGAGCGGGCTTTTATTATCTTTCAATTACCAGCCCTGTCTAAGAATCTGTATAATGAGATTACTAAGAACAAGAAATATTATTTTTATGATCTTGGGGTGCGTAACAGCTTGATAAGGGCTTATGATAATATTGAGGTGCGGGCTGATATTGGCGGGCTATGGGAGAATTTTTGTGTGTTGGAGCGGTTGAAATATAATCTGTATGCAGGCTTAGAACCCAATAGCTTTTTTTGGCGGACGCAAGCTCAGAGCGAAGTGGATTATGTCGAGTCATATAATCAGCTCTATCAAGGGTTCGAGTTCAAATGGAGTAAAAAAACTATCCGCGAGTCAAAAATTTTCCTAAATGCCTATCCTCAAAAAATCAAAGATGGAAAAATTGAGTTGATTAATCGGTGGAATTTTGAGGAGTTTCTTGGTGTGTGGTAGCTTTTATGAGTTTAATCAGTTTTTTAATTTTTTACTTGACATGTCCCGTTTTATTCTTTAACAATGTTAATCTAACTTATTTTGATAGCTAAAATAATAAAAACCTAACAAAAACCCCCTATGCCTTTCCCTATTTCTGCTCTTGAAGTTGCTGAATATCTTTTATATTTAGATTATAAAACAAGCGAGAAAGACTCGTCTAAAAGAGAAGGGTGGGAGCCGATTACTAACTTAAAATTACAAAAATTACTTTATTACTGCCAAGCAAATAGCTTACTTTCAACTACAACACCTTTATTTTTAGACAAAATTATCGCATGGAAGTATGGTCCAGTCGTTGAGGAGGTTTATAATACTTATTCTGATTATAAAGCTGATATTCTATACCAGAAAATAGCGATAAAAATACCGCCTAAAATTGATGAGGTTCACTCTAAGTCGATCAAACACATTTATGATACCTTCAACGACGAAAATGGAAAGACTTTAGTAAATAGAACCCATAATGAAACTCCTTGGATTCATGCTTTTTATACACTAGGAGTTTACAGTGAAATAAAACCGAAATCAATTTATGAATATTTTCGTAATAAGACAGATCATCTTTAGTGTCTTATGAGCGAAATAGAAAAGAGTATAGTAGGTAATACTGGTGTAAATAACGCCCCTAACCCGATAATTAATTCTGATCAATTAATTAAACCCGACAGAGATAAAAAGGAACAAAGTAACCCGATAGTAGATTTTCTAAAAATAATTACAAATTTAGCTTCCACTAACTTTTTTTCCGGACTTTACAAAGACTATTTTCCAGATAAAGGGATAGAATTACATTGGTATTCTTCAAGTAGGATTTTTAAGTGGGTAACCTTAATTTTGGAGATATTATTTAGATGTGCTTTAGTAATTACTCTTATATGCACTTTACTAGCAGGTTTTATTTTATTACTTGATACTGTTGGTATAGCAAAAAAAGAAGATATAGGATGCATTTTTACTACTTTTAATTTAGATTATTGCAGAGGTCTGAGAAAAGATCCTGAAGAAAAATCAGTTACAGCTTTAAAAAGTCAATCAAGTCAATCAAGTAAATCCAATGAACCCACCCCGTCAATCCCATTAAAGGACCGAGGCTCCAAATACATCACAATCCCAGCATTCATCCCCAGCGAATAAGAAAACTATTAAGAACTTTTTAGTAATCTTAGAAACATTGCTAGTTTCTTTTAAGCTCATCTTGGATTAGTTGACTGTTAGATTGTTAGTTCTATTGATTGTAACTAGCTAAACTATCACTAACAGCATTACGACTTAAATTTATCAGTTTAAGATTGACAGACTGCCCAAAATCAGGCTATATTCCATAGTTAAACCTCCACTAACTATCCCCGTGATGACTACTAATTACACGCAATCACACAGTCTTCAAAAGGCTCCTGTCCAAGATAAAAACAAGTATATTTTTTTTAATAGCTTGATTAAGCTTGACCCAGAACCTAGTGCTGACCAATTGACACTGAGTATTATGAGTGACAGTTTTTATCGGTTGTTTTTTAAGAAGAATCTGATTAGTTCTATCGTCTGGGGTTATAATAGCTTTGCACCGAGTACCGAGAATCTTGCCAAAGCTCGTATTCAAGATTACAAAGATCAGTTATTGATGGATAGAAGTGAGAGTGAATTTGATAGCGAGAGTGAACTTGCTAATATTAATCATGAGGCTCTCAAGATCTGTTGGAAGCAGCAGCAATATTGGTATGGGGTTAATAAAAGTCTCGGATTATTCCAGGCTAGCCATAATGCTATTAATACAATATCACGGCGTACCGTCGAAAAAATCTGGACAGAATTAGCCAATCTTTGGGGGCAAGAAGTCATCCAAAAAGACTACACTCTAACTTACTATAACCCCAAGACCAAAATTAGCTTCAATCCTGACGCTGATAAAAGTAATATCGTGATCAAAAAACGCAAAGCCGTCACCCAGATTGTTAAGTGTAAAATGACAGAAACATCACGAAAAAAGCTTATCCTAAAACTTCAAAGCGAAGTTGAACTCCAGATTGAGGAGCAAGAAGAGCTGAAGGATGAATTAATAGAGCGATTACTTGAGATTAAAGACTTAGGAGTAATTTCCAAAAAGTCCAAAATTGATATTCTAACCCGATACACTCAAAATCAATTCGACGACGGTTATGAACTTAATAGTGATGGTGATACCATAGAAGTTGACTTAATCGACAAAAATAAAGAGAAGGAAAATAAGAGTAACAGATTCAAGGCGATAAATTGGGAGAATTTTAAGACGACTGAAGAATTCGAACAGGAGATTATTGAGCTAAAGCAAAAACTAGATACCATTCAAGAAAACTTGGATATTTTATTCAAGCTTAAGGAGACGGTCGCAAGTAAGCAATCGATGTACCTACTGAGTTGGTTGGATTTGCCTTTTACTGTCTTGACGGTGGTGGCTCTTGGGCTTAATCCTGTAGAAGAATATGCACTATTCTACCTGGAGAATACTCGTGAATTTGTAATTATTGCCGAAAAACGAGCTATTGCCGTCCTTAACTTGCAGATTGACTCTCGGACAGTTAATTCTGAGTCGATTGAGGATCAGTTGGAAGAAGGGATGGATAGTGGAGATTATTTTAGTAAGATTGGGGAGAAGATATATAAATTGGCATCGTTTTCTGGAGCGGATCTTGAAGGGGTGGAATATGAACCGATTATGGATACATCTTGGTGGAATCTGACTTGGAGCCAAAAATCTAATTGTCACAAAGTCTATACCAATAATGAAATCTCGGTTACTAGTGGTACTGGTATCAAGATTATTAGCCCTTGGTATGGATTAGAGGATTATGCTATTGCTCGCACGCGAAATCTTCCCCTGCTACAGAGTCTTGATGAGTCAGGCTGCGTTAAATTACCAGGGCATTTGCCGCGTGATTTGCAGTTACTCAATGGGCAGAGTTATCAGGAGGCGGGATTCTTAATCAATGGAATCCTAGAGAAGAAGAGGTCTATATTTGCTACTTTTACTTCGATGGTGGATACACCGATTTATAACTATGATGCCGTGCATGGGGCGGATGACAACTTCAAATCGAGTCAATTATACACCCAAATCGAAAAGAATTATACAGTCAGTCAGAGCTACATCGACAAAAAATTAGAATCTCTTAATATTGAATTCGATAGCTATGCGGGAACCAAGCTCTACAATCCCATTAGCATTTCTAATAAAAATCAACAATGGGGAGTTCCATTCCCTCTATGGCAGAACTCGGAGGGTGATCAGATTTTTATAAAGTCAATTTCACAAGTTGCCCTTAAGTCAATCAATCCAATCTATATATTACTTAATCATCGAAACCTTGACCCTAAGCTCTATTCGGCTGGGCAAGTCTTAATCTTAACCGACAAATTTACAAAGCTACCTCTGGGTATTAACGCTGTCCAGTTTCGCTCGGGAGTTCTGACTGAGCTGCGAAAAGACAAGGATGTAACAATGGCAAATTTCGAGAAGTACTTTGATAAAATCCTAGAAGAGATATATGGATTATTCGACAAATACCCGACAATACAGATAATGCTAGATAATCAAGAGCAGCTTTTTATGACGGCGTGCTTGAACTCTACTAACCTCAATTACACAGAATACGAAAAAGTTTTTTATTTTTATCAGTCTGTGCAGGAGGCGGATGTCTCAAGTAATCGATTATTCCAATATAGCAAGAGCGAATTAATCCTCAATAAATTCATTGCTAAGGGTTCGATCAAATTACTCAAGACCTCGCGGGCTTGCTTAGATGAGATGATTATTATGGATGACCTCAATAGCTTATATAAGAGAATACCAGATGTGATTAATATGAATATTATTAATGGTTTTATCTCTAAGATATATAATAATAGTATTTCTGAGGAAGGCACTCGATATCAACACTTGTATTATCTATGGTCAACGACCGAGTATTCTCAGTGGTTCTTGCCAAGTCTTATCTTTGGGTATAATAATCCAACTACAAGGCATTTCGTCCTAAAGAGTCAAGCAGGACTGAAGCTACCTCAATCAGTTACTAATAATATTGCACCAGATATCATAAGAGAATACACTCTTAATCAAGAATTTTTATTCCTCAAGACCAGTGAAGTTGCTCAGGTTAATCTTGGGATGTTCATTAGCGAAGCCTCAGAAAGTTCGGCAATAGATATGTATGAAAGCCTGGATAGCTTGCAAGATAAGCGTACTCAAAAACTCCAGGACTTGAAGGAATTAAGCGATCATATTTACCAATTAGTCATCCGCAAAGACCTACTCAAAGCCAATTATAACCGAGCTTATTATCAACATACCCTCAATCAATGGTGGAAAATTCAGACTCAGATCTATGTTACCAACATAATTAGCCATATTTCGGCGCTTAAGTTTTCGGAGGCGTTGGAGATGTTTTGGCAGTATATCGATGATATCGTTGAGCGTTTTGGGCATTATGGGGCTTATCTTGATGGATACCAACTAGGTGAGGTCTGGCATTGCCTTCAATACTCTATCACTAATATGGCTGGAATACTCTGGATTATTTTACCAGAGACAGCTAGTGCGTTACTGGGCTTTATTCGATTGGATAGTAAAGCTGAAACCCTTGGTTATGAAGAACTGCCAAGCTACCCTGAGCTAACTCCATTCGATAATGAGATTAATAATCAATTCGAGTGGCTCGAGAATATGATCGCCCAAACCCAAAAAATCCGCCAAAATGCCAAAATCCTAATCAGACAATCTCTTTATGCTGATTTCAGTCAGTGTGAATTGGACAAGTATTTATTAGAAGTCCTAGCCAAAGTAACCAATCTTGTTGGGCATGACTTAAGCAAGTTAGAAGGTTCGACCACTGTCATCGGGAATCAGACGGGGCAAATCAAGATTGATCTGGTAATCTACGATGAACTCTCAAGCCTTGGGCTAAGTAAAGAATTTGAGAAGGTGGTCAATGAATTTATTAGGATTAATTATGACAGGAATAGGCTTAATCAGAATATGGGCGAACCAATAGCCCTTTCGTTGCAGATAATCGAGACTCCTAATCAAGACCTCGTGATGTCAGTTATCAAGAATATTAATTGGAATAAGCTTAATCTTGAGATACGCTGGGCATCTGACCTAGGCTTTGGGAATGCTAAGAGACTTGTAGTTAAGGATTTAGCCAGTTTCTGGGTGGGGTAATATTCACTCAGGCAATAAACAACCCCTCTCTATGATATCACAGGAGGGGGCGGGGCTAAACCCAAACTTTTTTTAACCTAGGCTGTCTTTTACCACATACACTCGGAAGCGAGAATATAGCTTTCTCACCTTTGGAGTTTGTTACTCCGTAACTGCCTTTTCTTGGTATGCAGGAGGGTGCGGGTTTTGGACAACCTGAGCCTTCCATTTTTCCTTCTGGGCTAGGAGTGCATCCTGGTTTGACTTGTTGAGCAATAACAGGGTGTGTGGAAATAGAGGTAAACACTAAAACTAAAACAAAGAATATAGGGTATCTCACAGAATTTCTCTCAAAATTGCTATTAGCAATGAGATACTAACACACACGATATTGTCAAACTTAAGCAAAAGCTTTTTTAGGCAAAATTAAACCCTCTTCCGTAATTCACAGTTGAGGGTTGCTCGAGTTTATTAAAAAGTATTCGCAGGTGCAGAATCTCTTTCTCCTCCGTCAGCCGGTTGATGTTGGCAACTGAAAGAGGTAATAGCAGAGAAAATTAGCAAAATGGATAGCAAAACTTTAATTAGTCGCATGATTACTTCTCATAGTTTAAGAACTGTTTAAATGCTAGCATAGTTAAGACTTATCGTCAAACAGATGTAAAAATTGCCTTTTAGAGGTCTGTCACACCTTCCACACTATACTTGTAGAGAGAAAAAAACTCTCTGGAGCTCATAACAAAAATCTAGACCAAAACTCAATCTTACACTATACTCTATCTAATTAACCCAGATTAACTTGAATTAACAATACCACATACGAATTATGAATTTTTTTAGCCAAGGGCAGTCACAGGAATTTTGGGATAGGTGGTATTCTCCGCTCTATGGTTACTTCTATAAGCGGGTCAATAACCAAAGCGATGTGGAAGATCTAACCAGTAGTACTCTTAGCAGCCTATTAATCAATCCCAAAATCACAAATGGCGAAATTGATAAGCTCTACGGCTATATCTGGAAAGTCGCTCACAACCACCTAGTCAAATATATTAATACCAAGACTACCGAACCAACTCTAGTCTCAGTCGAAGATATCGAGAATACTATCAGCTGGATACCACCAGAACAAGAGATTAAAATTAGCTCTGTCTATAGTGAGAACTACAAGATACGGTCAAAAGAATTAATGGACTGTACCAACAATTATCTAGAAGATCCTATTGACAAGCAACTTATTTATATGTCTGTAGTCGAGGACTGTAATAGTACTCAGATAGGAATAAAACTCAATCTAAAACCCGATACTGTCCGCCAAAAGCTCCGACGCCTCATAACCAAAATTCGCACTAATTGCTTAGCCCTATGGTCAAATTAAACCAAAATTCGCAAACAACCAATAATCCATTCCAGGATACAGACTTATTCACCGAGGTAATCAAGAATGATTCAAATATCCAATCCCAATCCAGAAAATCTTTTCAACAATTTATTACTAAATATTATTACCAACCAAAAAAACTTAACTTTATGTCTAACATTCTAAAAACAATTTCTAGTCACAGCACAGCCTTCATTATCGGATTAGTCATCGCAGGTTCTGCTGTAGGAGCTTCCGCAGCCCAACTAACTGCCCCAGAAGCTTACAAGCCATCTACTCTAATCCAAGAATTATTCAAATCCAACAAGCAAGTTGATCGCAACCCTTATACTGCCCTTAAGCCCGACGCGAATAATGATGTAGTCAAAGTTGAAGCTTGTGATATTGCCCTCAAATACCCAAAGCAGCTAAAAAATAATAAAATTGATTCCTTTGAGATGGATGGCAATAATTATTCTGACCCAAGTACCAAAGGAGTGTTTTTATACACCCTTCCGAATCTTAACCTGCCTTACGAACAGCAAGTTCGTGTTAATGACTTCAGTATTCAGTGTGGCGATACCAATGAGATACTAGGACAAGAAGAATATTTTGAGACCGTCAATCCTGATGAAATACGCAAGCTAACAGGTTGGTTTATAACTGGAGAGAGTAAAATTGGATCTATTCAAACTAGGAAAATAGATACAAATGCTCTAAACTTTTCTATTCGATATTACTTTGAATACAATAAGAAATTTTATCAAATTTCAACAACTACCGAAGCAATACTGAAAAATGGTGGTTTTGAAAAAAGTTACCAAGACGAGTTATTAAGTTCAGATGGGATTTATGCCAATCAAGTACAGATTCAGTTTAATAGCTTGGTCGAGAACGAAGCGAATACTATTTTAAAAAAACCAGTAGCCAAACCTACCAAAAATGACAACAGGCAAGCAATTAATATCAAGCTCAAGAATGAAACGAGTTTAAAAAAAGAAACTAACGATCTAGTCACTGCCGAAAAAAATGGTAACCAAGCAATTTGTGGACTCCCAAATGCCATAACTTATAGAGGTGGAAAAATTGATGAATTCGGTAACTACGAAACCGAAATGATTATCGGTAACAAAAAAGACTATATCAATGATAAAAATAGTTTGAATGGCTATAATCGAGTATTAACTTATCTATCTAATCCTGATGACAAGTTGACTGAGACTCTAAGTAGCGGATTCAATACAAGTTGCGTTGGTGGTTATATTAGCAAATATGGTGCTGATTTGTCCCCACTTAAGTATCCTGGAGTAGATCAATCAAAAGTTATGATTACACTTGATGGTCAAGGAGTATTACTTCAACCAGTAGTTAGAATTTACGCCAAAAAAGGTGATAATATAATCTCAATCTCAAAGCTATTGTCTAGTGCTGTAGATTATACAAAAGCTACAAATGATATTTCGGCTTTTTGTCCTGACGGGGAGCTAAATCCAAAATGTAAAATGCAGCAAGCTGATTATGAAGCTCAATATGAAAAAAAGCAACTTTCCCCAGCCAAAATTGCCGAAGCCAAAGTTGAAGCTCAGAAACTTATGGATATGTACACAATTGTTAATTAGCGCTTTTTAAGTTATACTCACTTTTAACTAACCCATAAACATAAATATGTACCACAAAATCTCAAAACTTCTACAAACCTTTATTCTTACCCTAGTCATCGGACTGGGGATAGTGGTTGGTTCTCATTTAACAAGTATTTTAATATATGCAGGAGGTGAAGGACCTGGTGGCGTTAACACAGATCCTGGTACTACCACAGGAGGGGGTACAACTCAACCAAACCAGAATTACTATCCTAATTATGTCCCTATCGCTCCAATTGTTATTGACAAGACCAAGATTGAACCTCTAAGCCCATCTCTCAACAGCGACAAAACCAAGAATAGAATAAATATGCTATTCTATCGAAGCCACCCAACTGTAAGTGTCGCAGAACTCAAAACAGCAATCATCAAGGCACTCAAAGATACTAAACCAGTTAATTACTATACAGGCGAATACGGAGTCTTCGATATTGAGCCATTTCGATCTAATATGGATAAATTCAACTTTTGGATTTATACCGAGAGTGTACCTACTACTCAAGATTACAATTTTAGAGAATCTGTTGGCAACTTACCTACCATTTCAGGTCTAGATTTTGCCAGTCCGATATTATTAGAAAAGCGACCAAGTTTAGACCTGAATAGTCCTTTTAGTGCTCGAGATAATGCAAAACCTCCTTCTATTACCTACATTCAAGATAAGGTAGTTACAAAATACTTACCTGGTAGTGTAACTCTCTATTGGGATAATAATTCTGATGGGTTAATTACTAATCTAAATTCTGTTACTTTAGCACATGAAATGGGTCATTCTATTTTTAATCTAAATGACGAATATTCTGAACCAGGTATCTCAACCCCAGTACTTGCTTACCCTAGCTGTGCTTCAAATGAAAATGAAGGTCGTTTATGGTGGGGTAATTATCTTGGGCAAGTAGATCCATTTTTTTATGAATATCGTGATAACTATATCAATGGAATTCTTAATTTACAGGACTCTTGGCTTCGATATAACGGAACTCAACTTGAAGAGCAGTATTCAAATATTGAAGATCAAATAAACACCTCTCTAAAATGGAGAGCTATTACTAAAGATGGTATTTTGGATCCTGAGGAATTCCGAATAACAGCGGTTAATCGAGGTGGGTGTTTTGCTGACAGTTCTAACAAGGAAGCCTGGAGACCGAATAGAAACTCAATTATGGGTACTTCAGGTACACCTATATTTGGTTCTTACAATCGGGCGGTTGGGCAGAAGATCTTGGATTTATTTAATAAACCAACTCCGCCAACTAAGCCAAATTATGTTGGTCGGTACTATTCTAATATCAAGAATTTTCAAGTTGACGCTATTTCACCTGCTACTTGTCAAGTTGTAATCCAGGGTGATAAAAAGACTCTAAATTGTAGTTTTGAGAACCAAAATACGATGATGTCTGATAAGATTGTAATAAGTTACGGGATGAAAGAATTCGACCCAACTCAAATTGGTGCCGATGATCAATACACAATCAATCCAAAAACTGTAAAAATGGTAGATTGTAAATTAGTAAATGGCGTGTCAAAGCTTGATTGTCAAGGCTTAGATATTACGAATCTCGATCCTAATAAACAATATATTCTCGGACTGGGTCATGATGCCACAGCAGAGTTTGGTACTATTGGCGAAGAGTATGACGGGAGAATCGGGGCGGTAAATCGGGCTATAAAAAATTACAAAACAGGATTTTCGGACGGTGAGTTTAAATTACTATCTCTTGAGACAATTATAATCCCTGAAGTTAAGCCAATAATGACCTTGGTACCAACTCCAGTTTCAACGATTATTACACCAGTTTCTACCGAGGTTAACACTCCAATAAGAACTATCCAAAAAACTAATCCAAGTTTACCAGCGGTTACAACCCTGTCTAAGACGGGGGCTGATTTAAGTATTATTCTTGGAGGTGTGGGATTCTTGTCAGTGTCCTTAGCGCTTGGAATTCTAACTATCTTGACTAAATTAAGAAAAAATTCCAATTTGTAGTAACAATATTTAGTTATTCAATTTTACTTACTATAGATATGGAAGGCAAAAAAACACTTTCGCAGCAATTTAAAAATTTTCAAGATCATTCTGATCTTAATCCAGAACTATTAGGGCTTTTATCTGCGACTCTTATTCGCGCTTATAGTCAAGAAGGTGAGACTCTCACAGAAATAGAAAAGCAACAATACTCCGCAAAAAGAAAAGAAAACCTCGCGGGCTTTAAAACTGAACTGGATAAGCTATTTAATATTCATGCATTGGCTAGCCATAAAATTGAATCTAATAAAACACGAGAACCATTTTCTTACCAAGCCCCAATTACGATATTCTAACTTGATTAAAAACAAACAACAAAATAGGGATATTACCCTATGACAAAACAGAACAATATCCCTAATATAGGAGATGAAACATTTAATAAAATTATACAAGTCCAAAATCTTTTTACTGATTTAATTCAAGAGAGGAGTTCTATTGGCAGACCTCCTAATTTAAACCTTAGTGATGTTGCTGTTATATTAATAATACAAAATCAATATGGAAACCAGAACTTAAAGAAGCTCTATAATGAATTAAGAGATCATTATAATTGCTATTTTCAATTACCTTGTTATAAGAACTTTGTTTTGACCCTACATCGCAGGACGGTAGAACTAATTGGAATCGTACTTGAAATTTGTAAGTATTATAGTTTGGCAGATATAAAGTTTATAGACTCAACCCCACTGCCAGTTTGTAAGATATGGAGAGAGAAAAGTCATAAAGTAATGAAACTCTTAGCCAGAAAATCTAAGTCTACGACTGGTTGGTATTACGGATTAAAATTACATTTAGTTTCTGATAAAAATGGAAATCCTGTCTTCTTTAGAATTACAACAGCTACTGTAGATGATAGGATAATACTGACAAAAGCAGTCTCTAAATCAACTAATTCCATCTTTATAGCAGATGCTGGATACTTAGGTCAAAAATATCAAAAGATAGCTATCAAGAAATCTAATTTTATAATTACCCCTTGTAGATTTAATATGAAAATGTTATCTACTTTCTGGCAAAATGAGTTTATGAATATGAGATCAATCATTGAATCAGTCTTCTCTAGTTTGAAAACCCATTATCAGTTAACAAGTACTTTATCAAGATCTATTAATGGTTATTTATCCAACTACTTTAGAGCTATCTTTAGGTACTGTTTTAGGAATATTGGTAACTAT
>JAYWGL010000067.1:0-16024 GCA_043778275.1 Minisyncoccota bacterium | reverse complement strand
GATGAAAGACTGGTAGAGAGTTTAGAGGCTATGACCTTGCTTGCAGGAATAAAGTTACGGTTGTGATGTGGGGTAGGTGGATTAACTAGACAGGTTCGAATATCCTCATCTCAACGTTACAACTAACATTGAGGGTGAAGTTACCAATGCTCATTATTCCTACGGGGGTGGTGTTCGTATTGGTACTGAGGACGGTGCATGGACGTTAGATGGTTCATCCTTGGAAGTCCCTGATCAATCCTAACTTCCTAACACGTTAATCCCAATTAGTTGATTTTATTTTCTCGAGTAATTTGAGAAATGTAGATACCACCATAAGCCTTGTAAAAAAGTAGGTGGTATTTTTTTGTAAAATTTTTTGTTAATAGTTTGACAAAATACCGATAACTTATCAGGCTAGGACTATACGCTTGCCGCTGTGGTGGAACTGGTAGACGCGTCGGACTCAAAATCCGATGGTAGCAATATCGTGAGGGTTCAAGTCCCTCCGGCGGCACCACTTTAATTTTTATTTTAACCCTAGGTCAATCCCTAGGTTTTATTTTTGCCTTATCTCTTAATATGCCAACGCCCAAAATTACAATTGTCCTTAATAATATCCGTTCGGCTTGGAATGTTGGGGCGATTATGCGGACTTGCGATGCTCTTGGTATGGATATGATCTTAATTGGCTATACACCTAAGCCTATTGGCTCTAATCTTAAGTTGATTATTAAGACAGCTATTGGAGCTGAAAAAACCGTTTCCTGGGTACACTTCGATCATTATCAACAAGTTTTTAGTAAATATTCTTCTAATTGCTTCCATTATGGAATTGAACTTGATAAGACCAGCGTCGATATTGTTGACTACCTGTTCCGAGATAAAAGCCTTGCAAACCTACTGCATACTAACCCACTAGAACCTAAATCCATTTACCTCTGGCTAGGCAATGAGATACACGGCTTAGAGAGTGATCTTATGGCTCACACAACCGCTAATCTTCATCTAAGAATGCAGGGCGATAAAGAGAGTCTTAATGTCAGTAACTGTATGACCGCAGTTAGTTATTTATTCGATACGGCAATAAGGCTTGACGGAGAGAGCAAATAGTATAAAGCTAATTTTATTATGCCAAGCTCGATAAAACTTTTTGATAGTTACCAAAAAAATAGTATTGTTCTAGACCCCTCCAATTCGGTTGAAATTAACACACTTAAGATCTATTCTTGCGGCCCAACTGTCTATAATTATATGCATATTGGTAACCTTAGAGCTGCTTGGTTTGGGGACGCAATTAGCAATGTAGCCAAGCTAGCTGGTTGGAAAACTCAGTGGATGAGTAATATTACCGATGTGGGGCATTTGGTTGATGATGGTGATGATGGAGAAGATAAACTAGAAAAAGGGGCGAAGCGAGAAGGGAAAAAAGTTCAAGATATTGTTGATTTTTATACGCAGGATTATATTAAGCAGTGCCAGGCTATTGGGATAGAATTACCAATTGGTATAATGCAACCGAAGGCAACTGAATATATTCCAGAGCAAATGCTACTTGCCCTAAGTCTTCTAAAAGACAAAAAAGCCTATGTACTAGATGATGGAATTTACTTCGATAGTCAGTATAATAATCAATTATTCGAGGAGTCCAACCTTCTAAAAAATCACCAACCACTCAAGGCAATTCTGGCGATTCAAGCCAAGCAAAAAGCTGGTCAAAGTAATCAATACAACGATCGAGATATCAAGAATATAACTAAGGATTCTGGCGATTTTGCCCTGTGGAAATTCGTTAGTCAAGATAGCCTGCAAAAATGGTGCTTTCAAGACTTTGATGAGGTGAAAGATCTTGTTGAAAATGTTGAAATTATGGCAAAATGGGGATGTCCAGGATGGCATAGCGAATGTGTGGCAATGATCTGTAATGTTACAAAACAACTCCAAGACATAAAAAATCCAGAAAATAGCTCGAAAACTCAATTCTCCTTCCAAGAATTTACTAATCGAACCGCGATTGACCTACATCTTGGAGGGGAAGATCATATCGATGTCCATCATAAAAATGAGATACTACAATCAGAGGCCCTTGGGTTTCACCTGTCTAACTACTGGGTACATAACAAATTCGTACTGGTCAATGGGAAAAAAATGAGTAAATCTCTTGGTAATGTTTTTCTGGTAGCTGGTAAATATGAAGATACAGGATTTTATAGCTTAGAACATCCACCAATTGAAGTACAGGAAAAGTTTAAGATTAAGCGTTTCGACCCATTGGCTTACAGACTCTTAATGATGGAGCATAGTTATAACACTCAATTAGACTTCACTTGGGAAAAATTAGCCCAGAGCCAAACTCGCTTATTTAACCTACGCAAGCTGGGAGCACGAATCCTGTCATTTGCTAATTCTCAAGAAATTGAAGAGACCCAAAATCAGGCAAGTCCAATAATTGATCAATTTGCACAAATATTAACTAATAATTTAGATTTTCCAAGCCTCTTATCTCAGTATTCTCAGTTTTTGGAAGGTCTAATAAACAAAATTACCAAAGAGCAGATTCTGACTGATATAGATTTTGAGGTTTTGGAGTTATTTGACATAGAGCTATTAAAATTAAAAATCTTTGAAAATCCGAGTCAGGAGGCTGTTCAGTTAGCCGAGGCTCGGCAGATTGCTAAAGCTGACAAAAATTGGTCAGAAGCTGATGTAATTCGTCAACAAATCTCTCAATTAGGGTATCAAATAGACGATTACCCTTGGGGTTATGGACTATGGCTCAATCCCACCTTGCCAAAAAATTCAATTCAAGAGACATTATAATAATTAACCCAAACCTCTTAACCAATTTTTTTTCTATGCTTTCTGTTGGACTTGTTGGATTACCAAACGCTGGTAAATCTTCCCTATTTAATCTAATAACCGAAAACTCAGTACCAGCGGCTAATTTTCCGTTCTGTACCATTGACCCGACCGATGGCATGGTAGCTGTCCATGATGAGAGACTTGATACCTTAGCTAAGCTTGCCAATGCCCAGAAGACAATATACGCCACGATTGAATTCAAGGATATTGCGGGGCTAGTCAAAGGAGCTTCTCAAGGAGCGGGGCTTGGAAATCAGTTCTTAAGTCATATTCGTGAATGTGATATGATACTTATGGTTCTTCGATGCTTCCAAGATGATAATATTATTCACGTAGAAAATCGGGTTAATCCAGAAGAAGATGAGGAAATTCTAATGATGGAATTAACAATGGCAGATCAAACCCTACTCGAAAAGCTAATGACAAGACTTGAAAAAGACCTAAAAACTAGCAAAGATATTTTAGCTGATCAAAAACTTAATTTGGCTCAGAGCCTCCTACAGGCAGTAAGCAATCTTCAACCAGCTAGTAATGTCCCGAACCCAGCTAACGCAGACAAAGATCTTATAAAATGGCGCAAAGGATTAAACCTTCTTAGCGATAAGCCGATTATGCGACTGGGAAATATTTCCCTCGATCTTGAGAATATGCAATACCCAGTTGATTTTGAATTGGATGTAGCTGGGGAATTAGCTCTAGTTGGAATGAGTCCCGAAGAACGGGTCGAACTTGGAGCAAGTAGTGAAAGTGGATTAGATAAAATGATTAAGCAATGTTTTCATACGCTTAACTTGGCAACTTACCTAACCGTTGGCGAAAAGGAAGCCCGCGCCTGGACATTTACTCGCGGGATGAATGCACCAGAATGTGCTGGTAAAATCCATACTGACTTCGAGAAAAAGTTTATTAAGGCTAATTTATCAAAATATAGTGACTTTGTAGAACTCGGTGGATGGAAAGGCGTTACCGCAGGTGGAAAGCTCCAGATAGTTGGCAAAGATTACTTGATGCTTGATGGGGATATTGTAGAATTTATGATAGGGGCTTAAGCCCTTTTTCTTTTGGGTCATTAATCTTTATTCTCCCCATAGATCCCAATCAACAACATATACTTTGACTGTGGTATAAGCTAAACAGTAAGCAAAGAATATTCTATCTTTGTTGGTTATCGGGAAAGGTTTGCTTTTTTTGCCTGAGATAGCTTGATTATATTCTGCCCAGAATTGATTATTTAGAGCTTGCTTGTATGGGCTAATTTCTTGGATTGGTAGGGTTATATCTGGGGTCTTAGCGTTTTTTAATCTTTCTTGGATTAGAGATGAGAAATTACCAATATTGGCTGGAGTGGGTTCTGGTGGTATATTTTTTATTGGTTCAAAAGGTTGAATATTTTCGACTCTGTCTTCAGTTGGCATCCCAAAAGTAAGATCGTCGCTACCGAATGTAGGGATATTAGTAGTAGCGAATTCTGTTAAGTATTCTGAGTCGTGATCGATCTCAACTTCAGGAGGCATATTATCAAGTTGCGTTGTTAAGTCGTTAAGATCAGGAATTGAGTATTGAATCTGCGTTGGTGGGGTTGATTTATTTTGTTTGAGTTTTTTCTGGAAGTAGCGGACTATTGAATATATTAATATTCCTAGTATTAGCATCACTATTCCCCCCAGGATATAAATCCAATTTTGAACAATTGTGTTAACCCAGCTGTTAGTATTTTTGTTATCGGGTATTGTTTTTACTTGGCTTATACTAGCGACACCTGTTTGCCCCAACCCGAATTCTGGTGTGGATTCACTAGAAGAAGAAGACGACGAAGATGATTGAGACGATTTGGATTGACCGGGTTCTGAGGATGTGGATTGGGATGATTGGAGCGACGTTTTTTGAGGTTCGGGCGTGGCATTTTGATTTGGTTGGTTAGTGACTGGTGTTGATGTCGTAACTGGATTTTGGGTAAGTTTTGGCGTTGGCGTAGGATTTGGAGTTGGTTCAATTACCGGGGCTGATGATTGGGCTGGGGCTGAGGTGATAAAGTCATTAGGGCTTATTGAATTTTGGGCAACCTTTACTGGCTCTTTTACAACCTCTTTAGGGGCTATGGCAAGAGTAGTCTGAGCCAAATATTCTGCGTAACAGATGGAATATTGATTATTGAGAGCCACATAACAAGGTTGAGCTTCTGCCTTAGCAGGTAAAGACTGGGTGATGCTAACTACGCAAAAGACCATTGCGATAAATACTCCGCAGGCAAAATATATAAGCTTATTACCAAATTCCAGGTTAATCTTTTTTGGAGCGGTGTTTTGTTGGTCGGTGTTTACCTTATTCATATCCTTAGAAATAGAAAAATAATTAGAAACTTAGTTGAATTGAATCACAGAAATTACCAATTGTCAATTGACATAAATCTAAAAATTAAATCTAATTTAATATCAAGAATTCACCTACCTACCTCTTTTTTTATGTTCAAGTCTTATTCTAATTTTTTAACTAAATATATTCATATTCTGCGAAATATTGCCTTGGTACTAGTTTTTATTCTGCCTATAATATTTGTTGCTATTGGTCTAATCCTGACAACACGCCCTGTAACCAAGGAATCCCCACAATACAACTTCATTTATAGTAATGATTCTGATTCTTACAATAACAAATTTAACTATGAAGTCAACAAAAATAATACCATTGTTAAATCTTTTGAATCATCGCCGAGCTGTATCTCAAAAACAATTGGATACGATGATAAAATAGAAGTTAAAGACAGGTGTACTAATGAGCCAATTTTATATTATCACAATGTTGCAACCAATTCTAGTCAGATAATTAGTCTAGAAGATGCCCAAAAATACAAGTTATTAATTAATCAGACATCCCCTGACGGTTTTAGATTTGAGCGATATTCGACTTCTAATTCGTCAGGATTATTTTACCTTTTCGGTAATAACCAGAGCCAGAGAAATGTTCTAATTAAGAATAGCTCTATAATACCGCAGTCAGTATTAGGAGGAGAAAGAGGCTATCAAAATGATATAAAATTCCTAGCTTGGCACGATAATAAATAAAAAACAAAAATATAATTCAAATACAATTTAATATGTCTCAAGATTTACTTAATCAAATCCGCACCGAAGCCAGTCAAAACAATATAAGCCTAGAAGAGCTAATCGCAGCTTATAAAGAAGGCTCTAAAGACGACTCCAAAAACACACCTATCCCAGAAATAACTCCAAAATCTTCTAGAATCCGTTTCTCGCTACCAACTCTAATAGCTTATATCGGCGGGCTGGTTATTGCCATCGGTATCAGTATTATAATAGGAGTTAATTGGGTTTATTATTCTGACCCTCTAAGGTTATTCTTGACGCTGGGGCTTGGACTAAGCTTCTTTATGCTGGCTAATGGTATAATGCTTAAGTTCTTAAGGTATAGCTTCTTGGCTAATATATGCCATTTGATTGCAGGGCTTCTAATCCCTTCTGGGGTCTTTTATTTTTTGAGTCTTTTACCTCCGTCTAATATTAATGACAACTTGGTTGTTGGTTCTGTATTCTTGGGGTTGGGATTGCTTTACTTGATGACGGATTTACTCTTTAAGAAGGGTTTGCCAATTCTCTATACAGTTATTTATTTTACAATTAGTTTCTTCGCTTTTTATAGCCTTATTCTTTTTAATAGTGATTTAGGTAGGGGTATTTTGGATTATCGGCTGGTGCAATGGTGGTTCTTGTTTGGGTCAGTTATTTATCTATTAATAGCTTTTTGTTCTTGGAATTGGCAGCGAAGCTGGTTCTCACGCCTGGTTCTGAACATCGGAACTATAGGATTTTATATTTCGGTTTTTAGCTTGGTTTATTATATCCCAGGGTATCAGAGTTCTATGAGTAATGGAGGGATTATTAGTTCTATGGATATTGAACCTGTAACTATTGCGACCAGTGGTTCTAAGATCTTGGAATTCCTATTTGGCTTGCTTTATATTCCTTTCTATCTTTTGGCTATACGGATTAATTCTGGCTGGTTGTTATTAATTACCACCTTAAGCTTGATTACTTGGTTGATTTATCTTAATAGCCGTTACTTCTTTGGGCAAGCCAACTTTGGCGTTGGACTGGTAACTTCTGGGCTAATTATGATTGGAGTTAGTATCGGTTCGATAAAGCTCAATCAGTGGCTTAAGAAGGGTCGCAAATTATCGTAATCTCTTCTTCTGTTAAGTCATACAACTGATAAACAAGCTGATCAATCTGCAATTCTAGGGCGGAAGTATCGCCTGATCTTGCCTTAATCTCCAATATCTCTTCAACTAGGTTTTCAACTTGACTAGCAAGTTTCTGCTTGTGTGGTGTGCTTAGGATTGGAATAGGAATCTTGGACAATGGCTCTTGGTAAAGTTCTAGCATCTCACCTTTTCGTTTGCCTCGGTAATATAACCACTTGTAAATAATTTTAGAATTAAGAACACCAAGTAAAAATTTAAGATTGTAACCATTCTTTGGTTGGGTGATAAAATATATATCACCAGCTCCAAAGGTCTTACCATCTGTGAGTGAAAATGTATTACTTACAGATCTGTAAGGGCAAATTATGTGATTACCGGTATCAATAAGGAAGTTTCTTTTAGCACCTCTTATCCAAAACCAATTATTATCCAAGTTATTTACTTGTTGTCGAAAAGAAAGTATTTTCCTAAATTTACTTAAATGAGCATATATATTAGGATAATTCATTATATCTGTTTTCGAATCTAGGTATATTAACCAATTTGATGTATCACCCTCGTTTATACAATATTTACTTATTGAAGAGTTTTTTATATATCGTTTTAAAACTTCTCTTTTTTCAATGTTAGAAAATTTAGAAATATCTGAGATAATATAAATAGGATCATTTATAAAAATGTCGTCGATCTGTTCTGTTAAAGAAGCCCTTTCTAGTAATTTTTTACCAACAAAATCAGCCCCAGTTTGTATTCCCATATTTACTTCGCAAATGCTTCCTAGGGTGATAGTATTATTTAATAGCTTATCTAAGACATTATCTATTCTCCCAGCTGTAAGTTGGATATTACCGCTTTTGAATAACTGATCTTGTGGGATGGTATAATAATCAGTCTGCTTATCTTTTTTGTTAATGATACTACTGAGGACACCTTCTCCAAGGTAGCCTTTGGAGCGGACGATAGTAGTTTTAGCATTTTTTGTTGACTTTATTTGATCGGTTTTTTTCTGTAGAGTTGTAATTAGGTTATGTTGCCCAAGAGCCGATTCAAAAACTTTCAGTTCTCCAAAATTGATTAATTCAACAACATTACTTCTATCAGCAAAATCTTTGCGAAGTTTAGCCCCTCCAGTGGCTGTAATATAATAATTAGTGGTTACGAAGCTGATGATTCCAGAGGGTTTTAAGAGATCTAGCCCAAGGTGAAAAAAGAAGTAGAACAAATCCATTTTACCATTATAGAAGCTTTGACCCAATACAGATTTTTTTAGAGGTTCGAAGATTTCCTTATTTCCCTTTTCCCCAATATACGGTGGGTTGCCTAAGACTATATCAAAGCCCTTCACGCCAAACATTCACTCAGGATCAAAGAATGAAGCTGGCTTATTTTCAAACGGATTCCAACTTGTTAGATCGGTTGAAGCATCTTTGGATTTATAAAAACCAGTTTCGATTTGTAACCTGTAGAGTTCGTTGGTAATCTTTACCCACTTTTTACTTAAGTCAATTTTACTTTGCTGTGGGCGGAATGTTTCTTTACGAAGATTTTCTAAATCTGCTTCTAAATCCTCTAACCTGGTGTCAATCGATTGCTTGGGTTCTTTTGTTATCCCGATTAAGCTGTTGGCACAGACGAACTTAAATTCAAGATTAGGTAGCGGTTCTGGAGTAACTTCATCGACTAGGAGAGATAACCAGCAACGCAGGCGACTGATTTCGACGGCTATGGGCATAATGTCAACTCCATATATGCAGTTCTCTAGAATACTTTTTTTGATATTATAGATGGATTGGGTCTCGTCTAAGGTGTGGATGATTTCGGTTAGCTTTTGGAGGATGCCCATTGGGAAGGCGCCAGAACCACAGGCAGGATCGAAGACTTTTATGGAGGATAAGTGGGTGATGATGTTAGATATAGTTTGATTAGATGAAGAAAAAAAAGAGTTATCAGTTACCTCCTTAATATACCCAAGTACTTGATCGCTACCAAAAATAGACTTGACGATATTGGGATTATTCGGTAGTATAAGTTTATAGGTTTCCCGAAGAGCAGAAAATCCCGGATCTGCCAAGCTTGTCAGTATATGGAGCCACGGGTCCATCAGTGAAGTCTTAGATAATTCTAGCAATTGGCTAGTATTTCTTTTGTCTATGTATACTTCCAAAAGCTTAAGAATACTTTGCTCACTTAAGCCTTGAGAATGGGTGTAATTGATTAAAATTCGAAGGGCTTTGACTGAGTTTTTACCACATAGTTTGGCAATCTTTTTTTCGTCATATATTCTATAAAATGTATCTAACTGTAACGTGTCATTAAATAAAATAGTAAAGAAACAGACCAATTGCTGTGAATTAATTTTTATAATGTAGCCAACTTTGGGGACTGTGAAACTAAGATTTTTTACATTTGAGATGTTGGGATTGGGTATGAATCGATGAGTAATCTCAAAGTTACCATTAAGTAGATCCTGCCATATCTCGAGGTTTATTTCGGAGTGAGGGTTGCACTTATCAAAGTCATGAGTTTTAAAGTCAAAAACTTGACCGCGAAGCTTTGCAACTAAGTACGCCGACACTGAAATTTTATTTAAAAAAACTGAATTATTGATAATTACTTTTGCATTTGGTTTACCCTTAATTTGTTTTTGGAGCTCGATATCCTTCATATTAACCCATTCTAGAACTTGCTCTTTTGTTTGAGGTAAGACTGTAAATTTAGTTTTTAGGTTTTCAACTAAGCTACTAGATACCATATAATCGACAATTTCTCTGGGGGTATAAAATGCTCCTTTGGCAGATCTATCCAGAATAAAATTCTCAAAAACCTTTCCCATCATTTCAGGATCGATACCAATTTCTTGATCGCTACTAGTACTTTCATCCACTGTGAAGTGGTATTCTTCGAATAATCCAAGAATGGATTTGATTATCTCATCAGGAATTTTTAGCTGGTGATTAATACGATCGCTAAATTCTAGTTGGGATTTATCGAAGTAGTCACTTTCTTTTGGCTCGAATAAACCTCCGTTGAGATAAGGAATTTTTTTCAGTGCATTTTTGAGACTGTCCTGAATATCGGTAGCTCGGTTCTCAACAGCTTGATTAAGCGTATCAAAAAATAATAACTCTAATACACTATGGTAGTACCCACCAAGATTATTATAATTATTTACAGCTTGCGAGCTAAGGACATCTTCAGTTATCCAACTCTTAGCCCTAAGGAACCAACAGAATATTAATCTACCAATTAGTCGGAGGGCAAAATCCTTACGATTGTTTTCTACTTCTTGGGAATCCATGTTTGGATTGGGTAATTGAATCTGCTGGCATAAGTTATCATATTGCTCTTTTATTTGCTTGTAGAATTCTTTATTAAGAGCCTCAACTGAGAATCTAGATTGTAGGTCAGCCACACCTTGCACTTTACCTTTCATTAGATGTTGTTGGGCAGTCTTAATCGTAATGTCTTTTCCTAGGGCGAATGAATATCTTTTTGGGTTAGAGTATTTTCGGGCAACTTTACCTGTTAGTTTTACTTCATACTCTTGGGTAACTAGTGAGAGTCTCCACTTATCTGAGCCTGGAGCCTTAAAAACTACCAAAGAACTTTCGTAGCCGTAATATGACATGAGTCTATGAATCCCCTTAGTTAGGCTAATTCTTGGATCGCTATCTTTTTCGTGTTCAATTTCTATTATTTCCAGGTCTAGACTTTCATCCCATCCAATTTTTGTAACTGTTTTGAAGGTTTTTATATTATCTATTACTTCACAATCGAGATCTTCAATACCTTGACTAAAGCCATTGGTTAAGAATTGATTTTTTAGAAATTCTAAGAATATTTTCCGCTCATAAGGTTTGGATAGTAAAGAGGGTTCGCTGTTAGTCATTATGTCAATATATGTTAGATAGAATTAACTTAGGTTTATTAATAATGAGTTTTGGTTTTCTAGCAATTCCTGGGCAAAAAGTATACATTCATCCTCATTATGTTGATTAGAACGGGAGATAATACTATTGAGATATTTTTTTGGAATAAGCTTTTTTATATCTATAAATGCAGCATCTGGGTTGGTATAATTCACCGCCCTAATATCTTTTAAGATTCCGTCAGGTAACCCTTTAAGTGTACTTATAACTCTAACTAGATCTTTTAGAAAGCTGTCATCAGGGTAATATTTTTGTAAATATCGAAGGTTTTTGAGGGTGTCCAACTCGCCCTTATCTTTTTTGGCATCGGTCTTAGTAGTGAATAATTGAGTTTTTATATCTTGATACAATTTATCAAATTCTGAACTTGCAGGGTACCCTTCTTCTCCTAGTAGGCATTGGAATAGGTAAATACCTTTTTCAGCTGTTAGGGTTTGGATTTCCCCTGAGGGTTCTCTCAACTTGAAAACATAATCCTTACCCTTCTTTGCAAATATTAGAATACTTTGATTACTCGCAAATAGATTTTGGTTTTGAATATTTGGGTTTATTTCTAGTCGGTGGAATTTTCTGGCAACGCGAGATTTTTTAGGTAACTCTACAGCCTCTTGGTATTCGAGGCTTTTAGATTCTCTATGCTCTCGAATAAAGTTCTGATACTCGGTGTCCCAGCTTAGCTCCTCAGCTTTTTCTTCTGATCTCTTAAAATCATCGATTAAGAATCTCTTCAAATCACCCGTCTCCTGAGCTTTTAAGACTTTGGTATCCTCACCTAGTAGTGCGTGAATCATTGACATTTTTAACATTGCCAGCCCCTCAACTCGATATTCTTTTTTACCAATCAAACTTGGGAATAAATTTAGAATATATATATTATCAAAAACTTTTTTATTAATGCGATTGATACGACCAACTCTTTGGATAACTCGCGTTGGATTAAATGGGATATCGTAATTTATGATCATACCTGCTCTATGAAGATTGCACCCTTCTGAGATCGCGTCGGTAGCCACAATAATGTCGTAGTCATTTTTTTGGAGAGATTCATCTAATCCCGCATCAAAATTATTTCTGACAATATTTTTTAGATTGGACTTGGCAATTTTAGAGGTATATTTTAGAATTCGCATATTTTCTGACTGAAATTTACCCTCGAGGTAATCAACAGTATCAGCAAATTCACTAAATATCACAATTTTACGATTTGGTTCAGCTCTTAGACTAGATTTAATTTTATTTAAGACTGCTTCAAATTTTGGGTCAGATTGGTGTAGGTTATCGCCAAACCAGATCTCTTGTATTTTTTTTAGAATCTCAAGATCCTGATTGACTTCTCTTTCAAATTCTACGCTGAAATATCTACTTTCCAGAGTTTCCAATCCTTTAATTTTAGCCAAATTTTCATCTTGAATTTTGATATCATCAGGTTCAAATAAAATATAACTATCAAGTTCTTGGCTTGTATCTTTTAATATCTCTTCTGCTGTTGGAAGATTACCTTTTTTATATATTACGACTAGACCTAGTTTTGTGTACCAATCCAAAGTGTTAATATGAGAGTTAATCATATTCTCAAGCGTTGATCTGAAGGCTGCGATAGAACTTTCGAATCGCTTAACCATTAACCTTTTCATTAATTTAGCCAGGTTATTTTGAGATAATTTTATAAATTGAAAATCAATCCCCAGTTTTGTTTCAAACTCTTTTTGGTACTTTCCTATATCTTTAAGATAGTTAGTTGGTTTATATTTAGCACCCAAAAAACCTCTTTTATTCTTGGAATTACTGGATTCATCTGACGGACAAAGCATCTCTAAAGTCTTAATATACTTAGGATAGAGATCTCCTAATTCGTATTCTACTAAGTCTGGGTCATTGACTTTGGCAAAAGTAACACTTTTAAGTTCTAAATCTTTTTTATAAGATTTAATCGCTACTAAATCAAGTCGTGATCGCCTAATCACCAAGGGCTCAATCAAAGATTTTAGATTTTTTGAGATAATTTGAACTTCTTCTTCATCTGCTTTTGACGGCATAGCTTTACTTCGGATTTTTTTAAATTTTGAGATAAGCCCTTCGAATCTATAGGCTAAGTTATCAACTGTTTTTATAGTGGAGCGACCTGGGACTTGGAATAATTTAATCAAGGAGTATAAATCTTGGGGGCTATTATTAAATGGTGTAGCTGTAAGTAGCATAACTTTATTATCCTGACATAGCTGATGAAGGTAAGTATAATCATGAGTATTCTCGTTTCTATATTTATGAGCTTCATCCACGATGATAAGTTTTTGAGTACTATTAAATTTACGATTTGTAATCTCTTTTTCTAGTGCAGATTTTATATTTCCACTTGAATAAATCCTTGGCTTAAAACCAAACTTGTCCCCATATTCTTCCCACTGGTCAATCAGATGAGGTGGAGCGATGACAATTGTCGTTATATTAAGATTATTAGCAACTATTGAGGATATAATAGATTTACCAAGTCCTACAACATCGGCAATAATGACACCGTTATGGTTCTCAATAATTTCCAGTGCTTTATGGACAGCATCGGTTTGGTATTTTAGATCTAGGAACTCACCACCTGTAATCGAGTGAGCTGTAGAAACTTTATTATTTTTCTTTATCCCGAAATATTCATCAAGCACTCGTAAATACATTGCAAAAGGATTAGCTATATTATTAATCCAGATTTTCTTGATAACTTTATTTTCAAATTCCTCATAATTAGATTGATCGATCAGCGGTGTTGATGTTTTCCAAAGATCCTCAAAAAATGTTCTAGCGTCGATGTAATTTTGTTGATCGTTCAGTATTACATTGGCTTCCAGCCGCCCTGATAGACCAGAATAAGTAAGATTACTTGAGCCAGTTACAAGAACTCCGTCCGTCCTCATCGCCGACCTTACCTCTTCATTTAAACAAAAAAGGTAAACCTTTGAATGGTTGGGCTCTGCTGTTTTACGAATTTCTAGACTGCCATCTTGGAGCTTAGTTAAAAACACTTGCCAAGAACGACTTATATCGACATTATCAAAACTTTCAGTTTCGTTGATAGCATATGTTAAATCTCGAAAATACCTTTCTTTAATTTCTAGCTTAGACAAATTAGTTTTATCAGCTCCTATTTCTTGCACCTTATTTCCAATTTTAGTTTCTACATCCATCCCAACCAAGATTCTAACTTTTTTATTGATTAGGTTTTTGTAAATCCCGTCGAAGCCCGAAAAATAAAAGTACCCAACTAGGATATCAATATTTTCTGTTATTTCCATATATTTGGACATTATAGTGGATAATAATTCTTTTTGGTTCGTTATAAAATTAGTATGCGGCATATAGAAGCTACTCCAGATGAAGGATAGCGTCTATTAACACCCCATTCTACATTTAAGTCAAACCTTGACCAAAAAACCTCTTAAGTTTATACCTTAATATATGACACCCAAAACCATAAATCTAAACATAAATAAAGTTGAAACCTGCTTTATCGATTATCTTAACCTTCTAAAAGATTCAATCGAACAAGTGTTATTCTCCCCAGGAACCAAAGAAGCCAAAGATCAAAATCTTAAAGCGCTAACAAGTAAAATTATCCAGGATTTAATCACGAGTCAGAATACCTTCCGCAGCATTCAGAATAAATACAAAGCTAGTCAAGACAAGGCTAAAGAATTAGAACAATTGAAGAGCTTTTCACTTGCTCAGAGGCAGATCTTCGGGCTTGGGTTAGAAGATAATACTATCAAATACAAGATTAATCAAGCTCTTTACGAAGTAGAAACCGCGATAATTATTAGCAATATCTTAGATAATCAAAAACGAGTTGATGGGCGAAGCTTGGATCAGATTCGACCTATAACCACTCAGATTAATGTATTACCAGAAGTCCACGGGTCAAGTCTATTCAATCGTGGGGAAACTCAAGTCCTCAATGTTTTGACTCTTGGGACATTAGACGATGCGCTTCAATTAGACGGGATTGAGGATATTTACACCACTAGCAAGCGTTATATTCATCACTATAATTTTCCTAGCTATTCTGTAGGAGAGACTGGGCGATATAACGGAACAGGACGGCGCGAGATTGGGCACGGAGCCCTTGCCGAAAAAGCCTTGATGCCAGTTCTGCCTAGTGAAGAAGAATTTCCCTACACTATGCGGCTTGTTAGTGAGTGCTTAGGGTCGAATGGATCGACTAGTATGGCATCAACTTGTAGCTCTAGTATGTCACTAATGCAAGCGGGCGTTCCGATCAAATCCGCTGTGGCTGGGATTGCTATGGGGGCAGCCCTCGATGAAAAAACTGGGCGATACGAGGTCTTGACAGATATACAAGGGATGGAAGATCATCACGCGCATATGGACTTCAAGGTTACTGGGACGGCTGAGGGTGTTACGGCAATCCAATTGGATAATAAGGTAGGAGGTCTAACCGTAGAAGTTCTGACAGATGCACTTCAAAATGCCAAAAGTGGTCGCCTGTTTATCCTTGGTAAAATGGCAGAAAGTATCGATAAGCCAGCTAGTAGTATCGCTTCTTCAGCACCGAAAGTCAGGATTATTATAGTTCCTCAATCCAAGATTCGTGATGTAATTGGTAGTGGCGGAGCAGTGATTAATGGCTTACAAACAGAATTTGGTGTTCAGGTATCCCTAGAGAATGAAACAGGAAAAACTGTGATTTATGGAACGGTCGGATCAAAGGTAGATGCCTGTTACGACAAAATTGCAATGATAATCCACGAGTTCAAGTCTGGTGAAGTAATTACAGGGGCAGTAGTCCGTATCGAAAAATTTGGGGCATTCTTCCGTATCGATAATAGCGATAAAGACGCGATGGTACATATTAGTGAATTAGGCAATGGCAAGCGACTGGAAACAGTTGATGAAGTTCTTAAGCTTGGGGATAGGGTTAACTGTACAATTATGGAAGTTAATGATCGTGGTCAGTTCAAGCTCAAGTTTAACGCTAAGCTCTAAAGCTAATTTTATCTTAATTTTTTATGAAAATTACATTTTTTACCTC
>JAYWGL010000066.1:0-16306 GCA_043778275.1 Minisyncoccota bacterium | reverse complement strand
TATAATTTATACTACCACATTTAGGACATTTTATTGTTGTATTCTCTGACATGTAGAAACTTAAACGGTTCTATAAGTTTTAAGCAATGCCCAATTTTGTTTGAATTATTTGACTATGTCAAGACCTTACTAATATTTTTACTAAAACTAACACTACCTTCTTGCATGCATTTTTCACAGATTATTCCATGTCTACGTCTATCTCCCAGCCAATAATCAACTATATTCTCAGATTGATTTTCACAGATAGTACATTTACCAACTAGTATATGATCTGGGCTATCTGTATTAAATCCAATCGCCGTTCGTCCATCGAAGACATATAACTTACCCAAAAAATTACTATTTGGGTATTTTTCCATATAAGTCACAATACCATCCTTGAGTCGATATACATCAGTAAAATTATTATACATTAAGAATCCCGACGCCTTCTCGCATCGAATTCCTCCAGTGCAGCAAGTTACTATGGTCTTATCACGTAGATGATCTATTTCAGGAAGGATTTTAGGCAGATCACTAAAATGTTTTAGGTCTTGGAGTGGTATTGAATCCTTAAAATGACCTAACTGATATTCATAGTCATTCCGCATATCTACCATATAGAATTCTTTACCTTCTTCATACCAACTATGCAGTTCTTGAGAAGAAAGGTACTTACCAGTATAATCACGATGTGGACCAAGTTGATTACTATATCCTAGATTTGTTGTTACTATTTCGTCTCGCACCTTAATAGAGAGTCTAGGGAAAGCATTACCCGAACCCAAACTTTTTTTGAATAAAACATCTCTAAACTCTTCTATCTGGCAAAGATCTTTTATATACCGCTCTATATCTGAGTTCAACCCTTCCAAAGTTCCGTTAATACCTTCAGAAGATATAATAATCCTACCCTTAAGATTAAGGCTCTGGCATAGGTTACACTGACTGATTAGTAATTTATCAGGCTCTCCAAGATTAATAAATTTGTAGAATAGGATGACAGTATGAGACATAAAAAATTAAAAAAATACTGCCATATAAAATAGCAGGAAAAAAATAAATTACTAAAAAATATTAGATAATTTGGAAAAGTAATTCCCCGCCAACTTTTTGTTCTTTAGCTTCATGATTTGTAAGGATGCCTTTAGATGAAGTGATGATATTCCATCCTTTCCCTCCTATTACTCGTGGGAACTTTTCAAAGCTTGTATAAACTCGTTTTCCTGGCTTAGAAATTCTTGTTAACTTCGTGATATTTTTAGTCAGAACTAGCTCTAGTTCATACTTTTCGCATTCGGCGTAAGATTCGATATAGTTTAATTTAACTAGTTTTTTACAAACTTGAGTTACTAAATTGTTTTTTAGTACTTTCACAGTTGTTTTTTGTGCTGTTACAGCGTTGTTGACTCGGGCTACGAAGTCACTCATTAGGTCGAACATTGACATATATTATTATAGATTAAGGGGGTTTTTATTTTATTTACTACTCTTGAAAAAACCGTTTAGTTCTCCTTTCATAGCTGATTCACGTACACAGATTCGACACATATCAAAATATCTGAGATAACCACGGTTTCGACCGCAGACCTTACATCGACGTACTGTTCGGGTTTTAAATTTTGGCTCTTTTAGAGCTTTTACAATCATTGCTTTTCTTGCCATATAAATTATTGTTAAATTTTGTTCTTATTTCTTAGTTTCTTGGGTCTAGATAGTGATTTAAGCTACTTTTTTATATGGGAAGCTTAAAGCGGTTAAATAGCTTGGGTTAAGTGGAGTCTTAGTCTTAAACTTAATGTTCATCTGCATACCAAAGTTAATTGAGGTGTCGAATCCAATAGCGGGGAAGATAGCGGATGAGTCTATACCAAGTGAATAAGTAGAGAAGTCTTTATCAAAAGCAGTTGCCTTAACTCCTTTAAAATCTCTAGTTCTAGGTAATGCAATATAGATCAGTTGTAAGACAAAATCTCTGGCTCGCTGACCTCTGAGACTTACTACTAGTCCTACAGTATCACCTTTTCGCACTTTAAAAGAAGCGATTGAGACTTTTGAAGCAACTTTTTTTGGGATTTGTGCGGTTAATTTTTGGAGATAGTCAGCGATTTCTTGTTTCTGCTTATTATCATTTTTTCCTACTCCTACGTTGATGACTACGGAGTCGACGGAAGGTAGTGAGAATTTGTTTAATTCAGGGCTAGATTTGCTTACAGTGGTAAAGGCTGTATCAAAAAGAGCTTGTGTATCTAGTTTGACCGGTGGGATATTGCTAGCCATATTGTTTTAAAAATTATATTAAGTTTTGATTGCTGGTTAAAATATTATGCGGTTTGAGTTTCTAATTCTGGAGTTACTTTAACTTTAGATACTTTTTCTTTTACAACTGTTTCAGAAGTTTTTTTGTAAACTCTAAGTTTTTTCCCTTCAACTATTTTTATAATTGATCGTGAAGTTGTAAATCCTGTAAATAACATTAAGTTAGATAAGTCAATAGTTCGATCAATATCAAATTTTTGACCTGGGTAAGTTGTGCCTTGAACGCTCTGACTCTTTCGATATTTTGCTATCTTAGGGACAGTACTGACACTTGCACGTTTCATTGTTAATCCATTGCGTGCTTTAGTTTTGATAACTTTAGTTACAACACCAACCGTACCACGGTAGTTGCCTGATATAACTTTGACGGTATCACCTGTTTGAATTTTTACTGTAGACATCTTAGTATAAGTAGAACGGTCAAAACCTTTTTTGTCAAGAAGTAATTTTCTCCTTGGTAATCCAACCAATCATACTTGACAAAAGCTATCTTAAATAGTCTTATATATAGTATTATGGCTAATTACATTACTACCCAAGGACTCATTGATTTAAACAAAGAATATGATTCAATTATCAATATAAAAATCCCCGAAGTTTTAGTTGGGCTAACTGAAGCGCTTGCAGCGGGAGATCTCAAAGAAAATTCGGCTCGAGATGTATTATTAATCGAACAACAAAGGTTAAACTCCGAAAAAATTCGTATTGAATCTATTCTAAATAGCTACGAAATTATCGAGGAATCAAATCAAATTAGTAAAGTAATTCGTATCGGAAGCACTGTTAAGATCTCTTACCCAGAAGAAAAAAAAGAATTTAGCGTTCATATTACAGGTAATTCTGAGGCCGATGCTCTAACTACCCCTGCCCGAATTGCCAACGACTCACCGCTTGCCCAAGGTATCCTAGGTAAAAAAGCTGGTGATGAAGTTACAATCCGAATCAAAGCTAATCGATTTTTAGTCAAAGTTTTAGAGATCTTAGAGTAGATTTAGCTTTTTAGACCTTTCCAAGTAATATTTCCAAGGAATCCTGTGATTGACGGATGGTCAAATTTTCCTTCTTGTTTTAGACACTCTTGTAGCCTTTTTACCCGTTGACTCCTTTCGCCAAATTCCCATTTTTGGGTTTTTATTTTGTTACAAGGTAAGCTTGCTACAAGTTCGGTGTATAGTCCATTCGTATATTCACCGTAGTAACCCGTTACCCCACTTGGCCACTTGAAGATACCTTTTGATTTAAGGCATTCCTGTAGTTTGGTTACGTTATCCCCCATCTGCCCAACTACGAAGTTACGTCCAATAACCTCACAATTACTAACTTCGCCCAGAGATAGGCTAATTGGTTCTGGAGAATCACCCCGACCATTTATATTTGAATCACTTTGGGTTTTTTTAATTATGGCTTGAATATATTTATGGGCTTTGTTAGTTATTTCTCCATAGTATCCTGTATTATTAAATGTATCGAATAAGCCCTGATCAATAAGACATTTTTGGAGTTGCTTGATATTTTCATTCTCTGTCCCTATATTGTAACTTTGGACGAAAAGAGATCTACAGGTTGAGCTTATCGCTTGTGCAGCTTTCACCATATTTTTCTCCATTATAAACTTCCTTAAACTATCACCGGTAGAGCGATCATATATTGAACTAATATTTTGTCCGTTAAAATAGTTATTTTGCTTAAGGTATCGTTGTAGATTTCGTACGTTTGTGTCGTTTTGCCCTAGGTTAAACTCTTGCCATAGTAATTTTTCCCCCTCGAGTTCCGATATATTTTCAATCACTATTGAATCTTTTGGAGTTTTTCCAATATTAGCTTTATCAAGATCGTCATACAAATACTTTTGATTACTCACTCCCCATCCATTAGCGGTAACAATTTTCCATAGATTGTAGCATCCGTAGAAGACGTGCGGAGTATAACGATAGCAAGTCGCAGTTGCTTGATTGCTAATCACAAAAGTATATCCATCCAATGTTGTAATCTTAGAACCACTGACATATGGTGGTATTTTTTTTGTAGCGGCTGGACTTGCTGTAACGAAGTTTATTTCAAGCTGAAGGGCTCCCCAGTTAATCTGATTAGTAAAGCCTCTATACTCAGGATCACACCCTCCGATATCAGGACAGCCATAACCCATTGCTTTTTGTACTCGACCTTCACGATCAAGATTAACATCGTAGCTTGTGTTACTGATCAAACTCATCTCTTTTTCAATATATGCCATTATTACCCCAGGATTAATCTGTGGTGTGAATCCATATTGACTACTGGTTATACCTCGAGCAGCCTCAAAAATGATTTGGCTGGCAAGTTTGTTATTTTGTCTATAGTTTTTTAGCGGGGAGTTTACTTGATTTAGATAATCTTGAACGCTCTGAGTGGATGGGAAAGCTCTAGTGGAGCGAAAGCTATCGTCGCTAAGAACATAATCAGGGGTGAATTCTGGGATACCAGCTTGGGCAGTTACTGGAACTATTGGAGTGAAGACAGCTGTAGCGATTACTAAAAATGTCAGAAAAAAGGTTAAGGAGAGGTCAATCTTCTTGTTAAAAGACGTGAGAAGCATATTTGTGTATTTATTTTTGTGTGGTGAATTAGTTAGGAGCTTAGAAGAACTACTAATCATTTTTACTCTTGTTTATTATGATATATAAGCAAAACCTTGTCAAAAAACTATAGTTTATATAAATATATTAGTATGACTACAGCAACTCCCACAAACGCTCCAAAAATTACCCTTCAAGTTGGGGATCTAGCTCCAAGCTTCCAACTACCCAATCAAAAAGGTGAGATAATCTCTTCCAAAGAATTGCTAGCCTCGGGTCAAAAAATTCTCCTTGTCTTTTATCCTAGTGATATGACTCCTGGATGTACTATACAATTATGTGGTATTAGAGATGTATATCAAGAGTATCGAGATCTTAATCTAACAGTACTTGGGATGAATCACGGCAATGAAAAAAGTCATCAAAAATTTATTGATATGCACAATTATCAATTCGACATTCTAGTTGATACTGACAAAAAAGTTAGCCAGGAGTTTGGGCAAATTGGCTCGTTCTTTGGTAACCCTACAGTGAAGCGAGGTGTAATTCTTATCGATACAAACGGTAAAATAATTTATATCAAGCAAGGTCAACAAGACAACCAAGATATATTCAAGTTCCTACGAGCTTAACCGCGAAAGCTACCTGCAACTGCCCAGAAAATTATTGTAATAATAAGGCCTAATACAAACCCTGTCCAGAAGGACTGAGATGTGAGCCGTGCTGTTACCTCTTTTTCAACCTCGACAAGTTTATTCTTCCATTCTTCGATGGTTTTTTCGCGGGTATCTTGCTCTATGCGTTCAATTTTTTTGCGGAGACTATTAATCTCGAATTCTTGCCTAACTAATAGCTCTTTTTGATCTAGGGCTATCTCAAACTGACTTTTTGGTTTTGAGTAATTAGTGTTTAACTCGGTTTCAAATTCAGGCATAAAGCTAAGATGTTATCAATTACAAAAAAAGTCAAGCTAAAGGCTACCCAACCTAAAACAAACTTACATCCAGATTAGTAGCTACTTTTGTTAGGTTGGGTTTATCTATTATAACCTCTTTCATACCCAGCATTTCGCTGTACTTTATTGGCTCTTGCCGTAGCACCATTCTATGAAGTTCTTCGGTCAGCTTTACATCGTGCATACAATAATCAGCTAACTCAAACCATTTACCTTCGATATGATACATCTTAAACTGCTCGAAATTATCTGTCTTAGAAGCCCCAAGATTAGTCTTGGCGAGATTATCTAACTTAACACGATGTCCAGCTTTTTTTTGGAACTCGGCTAATAAATCGTAATTATTGAGTTTTTGCAAGTCGTAATTTGCGTATTTTTGGAGTACTGGTAAATCAAATCCTATATGGTTGTAGCCAACAACATATTCAGCTTCTCTAAGTAGCTTAATAAAGTCTTCGGTATCTTCTTCCCAAAAAATTATATATTTGTCCCACCAGCTAATATAAGCCCCTGTCACTGAGGCATTCATACTCTTAGTATCTAATCGTCCGTTAGTGGAACTGGATAGAACCTGATTGGGTATGTATGTCTCAATATCAAAAGTAATATATTTCATTGCAAGAAATTTTGTTAATCTTCTAAAGCAACACTCGCGACGTCCTCTTCATATTCGCTGGTAATCTCATCTAGTTGTTGAATTTTTTCGTAATTGAAGCCTGTTCCGCAAGGGATTAATTGACCTAAAATTACATTTTCTTTTAGTCCAACTAAGTGATCTTTACGAGAGCTTAAGGCTGCTTCAACTAATACACGGGATGTTTCTTGGAATGAAGCTGCTGATAGGAACGAATTTGTAGATAGAGAGGCTCTACTAATACCAGTAATAACATATTTATAAGTTATTGGAGTTTTTTCCGCTTCGATCAAGTCTTTATTAAGAACTCTCACGATAGATGATCTGGTTATATCTCCAGCAACCATATCACTGTCCCCTGGATTTACAACCATCACACGGTTACACATCTGTCGGATAATAACTTCAATATGTTTCTCCGATACGTCAATACCGTTACCCATATAGATATCATTAACCCCCTTGATAATGTAGTTCTGAACTGCATCAATGCCTGCTAGATCCATTAACTGCTGGATGTCTACAGAACCCTCAGCTAGCTGCTGACCTTTTCTTACTCGATCCCCTACTTTACATAGAACATAATATCCAGGAAGTGAGGAGATTTCTTCAATCATCAGATCTTTGGAATTGATCACTAGACCATTCTTGGTTAGTTCTAGACTACCATCCACATTGGCCGTAACAACACTTCCACTATTTGAAGTAGCTACTACATCTCCCTTAGTAACCATAGACCCATTGTCGAAATTGTACATTGAAACTTGGCTGGCTGGTAATAGCAATTGAGCAGATTTTTCTGGCTCTATAAGGATTTTGTATCCTTGTTCTAAATTACCTTCAACTTTTACTACCTTTCCTTCGATACGTGAGATTGGGGCTGGGTACTTTGGGATTCGACCTTCTAGAATTTCTTCAAGGCGAGGAAGTCCGTCTGTAATATCAGATTTAGCTCCGATGGCTACTCCGTGCTTTACAGATCCTACGGCTAGCTGAGTTGCGGGTTCTCCCATACTCTGAGCTCCGATTACACCAACTGCAGTACCTAATTTGGCGGGGCGATGCGTGCTAAAATCGATACCGTAACATTTTTGACAAACACCTCGAGATAGAGAACACTTAACAACGGTTCGGACAAAGATATTATCAAGATCTTGATCCTTCAGTTTTTCAATAGCTGCTAAGTCAATTAATTCTCCATTTTTTACAATTACCTCATCTCCTATACAGATATCTTGTAGTGAATACCTACCGTAGATTCGATCAATCATAGTCAAGTTAAGCTCCGCACTCTCAACCTTGGTCATCAGCATGCCTTGATCTGTGTGGCAAGACTCTGACATAATAATCATATTTTGAGCAACATCAACCAAACGCCTAGTTAAGTATCCAGCATCCGCTGTCTGAAGAGCTGTACCTGCCATACCCTTACGATGACCTTTCATAGTCACGAAATACTCAAGAGGAGAAAATCCATCTAAATAACTGTTAGTTGTCGCTAGCTCAATTGCTTTACCATTGGAGGCAACTGTTAGTCCTCGCATACCAACCATAAAGTTTACCTGAGAGGCATTACCCCTAGCTCCAGATGCGATCATTAAACCAACATTGTTTTTTAGGTCGATGCTGGACTTAGTAAGCTCTAGGACTTCCAGAGATGTCTTACGCCATAACTCAACGATTTCTGTTCGCTTTCCTTCTTCAGATAGGAATCCAAGATTATAGGCTTTTTGGATTTTGGTAACTTCCGTTTCTGTATTATCGATTAAGTCATACTTTCCACCTGGGGTAATTAAGTCCGCAGCTGACATAGAAATACCAGATGTAGTAACATATTTAAAGATGACATCTTTTACCTTATCTAGAGTAAGGGCTAAGACAGCCTGATCAAGAACATGGAAAATATCTCCAAGAATTTTATCATAGTTTGCCTTGGTTATTGTATCATTAATAAATGGATATTCTTTTGGTAAGCATTCATTAAATATAATTCTACCGACTGTAGTCTCATAGATACCAACTTTAGTTTTTTCAGTCAAACGCACACGGATGAGCTCATTAACCTTGATTGACTCTGTTTGGTAAGCTACCTTGGCTTGAGTTTCGCTGGCAAAGACGCGTAGATTTTTTTTGTCCGCTACTTCTGATAGAATAACAGTTAGATAATAAGCTCCAAGGTGAAGATCTTGAGTACCTCCCATAACGAGCTTACCATTAGCAGGTTTTAGTAAGTTTTGGGTTGCCGCCATTAATTCACGAGCTTCGTTCTGACCTTTGATTGTAATTGGCAAATGAACAGCCATCTGATCGCCGTCAAAATCAGCATTAAAACCTCGACATACCAATGGGTGGATTTGGATAGCTTTTCCTTCAATTAAAACAGGTTTGAAAGCTAAGAATCCAAGACGGTGAAGTGTTGGGGCGCGGTTTAGCAATACATATTTGTCTTTGATAACTTCATCAAGGATATCATAAATTAGTGGTTTTTTAGTTTCGATTAACCTTCTAGCTGAATGAATATTGTAACATTGGAACTCTTCTGGTAGCATTCCTTTTTCTGACTTGGAGATAATTCGACCAATTAAGAATGGTTTAAACAACTCTAACGCCATTTCTTTTGGTAGGCCGCACTCTTCTAAACTCAACTTTGGACCGATAATAATTACTGATCGCCCTGAATAATCTACGCGTTTTCCAAGTAAGTTCTGTCGGAATCGACCATTTTTACCTCGCAGTGTATCTGTTAGTGATTTAAGAGGTCTTTTGGCTCCACTAGTTGCCATTACCTGCTTACCGTTGCGTGAACTATTATCAATAAGAGCTTCTAAGGCTTCTTGAAGCATACGCTTTTCATTACGCAAGATAACTTCTGGAGCACCGATCTGGATCAACTTTCGCAGCCGGTTATTACGGTTAATAAGCCTCCTGTATAAATCATTAAGGTCAGAGGCTGCAAACCTTCCACCTTCTAACTGAAGCATAGGTCGAAGATCTGGTGGCAATACCATAATTCTAGTTAGAATCATCCAACTTGGTCGCGTGTCATTATCAATAAAGTGCTTGATAAGCTTTAATTTTTGGGAGAGTTTTTTTTGCCCTTGTGATTTGGCTGTAATCATCCTCTCTTTGGTCAGCTTCAGCTCTTCTTCTAGATTTATTGACTCTAACAAGGTCTTGATGGCTTCTGCACCGATTTCCGCCTTGAATACAGGTCCGAACTTTTGAGCTAGTTCTTGATGGATGTTTTCACTAATTACATCTTTGACCTTTAGATTGTTTAGCTCTTTTGTGGCGATCTGGGTAATGGTTTCTATTTTTGTGATAATTTCTGCTTGCTGTGTTTTGATGATTTCTTTGTCAGTTTCGTACTTGGCTTTTAGCTCGTCTATATTGTAAGAACCGCTGGATTTGTCAATCTGGTATTGCTTACCAAGGTCTTCAAATTTTTTGTCAAAGCTTGCCTTAGTTGACTTAACACGGATCTGGCTTTCTGTTTCGATACGGTTGAGATAATCTGTTCTAAGATCTTCGTTGATGCTAGTGATTACATAAGCGGAAAAGTAGCAAATTCGACTTAAATCAGTTGCTTTGATTTCAAGTAGGGTGGAAATACGAGATGGGATAATACGGAAAAACCAAGGATGGATAACAGGGCAAGCTAAGTCAATATGACCCATACGCTCACGTCGAACAGAAGTAGGTGCTACAGTTACCCCGCATTTGTCACAGATAACTCCAGCATAGCGATATCTCTTATATTTACCACATGCACACTCATACTCCCGAACAGGACCAAAGATAGCCTGACAAAATAGACCGTTTGACTGCGGTACACCTGTACGATAATTAATTGTTTCTGATGTTAATATCTGACCATAGCTCATTTCGAGCATTTCTTCGGATGACATTAGCTTTAAAAAAACGGATTCAATATTTTTTAGATTAGAAGGTATTACAGCGTAAGGCATAGTTTTGGACGATTTATAGACAAGTTCGCATCAATGGCTAAGAAAAAAATTCCCTCAATAGTTTTTTATTGTATCAAAGGATTTTGCTTATGTCTATCAGACAAAATTAGTTATCGGGACTATGTTTGATAATATACAAAAAGTCAACTAATGTCAAGTTAATCAAATATTCTGCCATTTTTTATTACTTTTTTTAACCTACGTAAATTCGATAGGCAACCCTCATATCTATGTACCGAATTTTAGAGCTTTTTATTTGCGTTAAGAGCGGACTATTTAAGACTTTTTGAACTCGGGCTTCTATTGACCTTTTGTCAAATTGGCTTGAATTAAATATCAGTCTAACTTGATTATCTAACCAGATTGTAAAATTCTTGTCAGGTGAACTTAGACTTGGGATACTCACTCGGGCAATCTTTAACCCAAAATTGGTAACTAATTCTTTTACATATTCTATTGTGTATAGCTTGTCCAGCTGTTCAAGATTCGCCCCAAAAAAATTAGTCTGCTCAAAACTTCCTTCCTCTTTGTTGTATGTGATATCCTTATCAACATAGATGCTGTTGGTCAGAAGATTATGATTATCTCGGCTTATTATTTTACCATTTTGGGCTATGCGCCAAAACTCAGTTTGAGAATTCACCTTCATTATTAGAGTAGCTAAAACAGGCTCTGTAGAAATACGAATAGTAGCACTACTAGGAAAGCTTTTTTGAACAATATCTATTTTGGTAATCTCGGGAAATTTGTCTTTGACAGATATTTCCATATTGGTGGCATCAAGAAATAGAAGATGATTATTTGGGATAATTCCAGCCAATCGATTACTTTGCAAAAATTTTTGCAATTCACGAGATTTTCCACTATCGAGATAAGAATTCGGACTGAATTCAAACTGCCAATTAGTAATAATAAAATTAGTATCTATAAAAGCCAGTAAGCCAACCAAAGTAAAAATACTAACCATCACACCAATAACAAACGCTTTCAAAGTTAAAATAATCGTAAACTTAGCCAGTAAATTAGAAAGCCAACGATCAAGAGACACTTTTAAATTACTTAGATTATCTATTTTATCTAGAATTACCTCGGTAAAATCTGTCGTAGCTGTACCTGGAAATGACCTAGGATTCTTTATATCAATCTGGTTTTCTAAACTGGTATCTGGCAACTCTGAAATTTTTGCTGTAGGTTTGAGAACTTTTACTAGTGGTTTGAAATCTAATTGATTCTTCCTCTTTTTTTCACCAAAGAATTTACTAGAATTAAAAGCTGGTAAATATTTAAATTTTTCTTTTGGTTTGGATTTAAAAAAGAGCATTTATAAAAAACGTCCCTTACTTTTGGACTCGTTCACTATTAATTTTTTGGACTTTGGCAATATTAGCTTCGTGTCCACTATTATCATTAGCAAAGTATTTTCGACCAATACCGTCACTGACAAAAAATAGGAAATTGGTTTTTGTGGGCTCGAGCGCTGCTTGTATATTATACCACTGAGGTGAAGTGATTGCCCCGATTGGATAGCCAATATTATCGTAAGTGTTATATTTGTTCTTACCTTCTGGGCTATTAAGATAGACACAACCTTCGACTATTAGCGTGGATTGGCATACCCGCTTGCCGCTACCATAGACCACGGTTGGATCTGATGACCAAGTTTCGTTATTACTCAAGCGATTATAGAAGACGCTGGCAACATTTTTTCGCTCCTTGTTAACTTCATCTAAGTTGATATTATCTACACCTGTAATAGGGCGACCTGTTTCTTTTTCGATAACCGATGCCATTATGACTGCCTTGTTAAGATCGCTTGGCTTGGTGGTATTTTTGACTTTTTGCCAGACTCGAGCTTCAAAATTGTCCAAAATCTTTTCACTAATTTCTGGAATAATTGAATCAACAAAAAAACTATAAGTATCAGGATAAAGATAACCTTCCGCATAATATTTAATACAATTACTTATTTGACCGTACTGACAGTTCAGCTCTTCAGGGAGCCAAGGATACTTAGCCCTACTAAAATTACTGGCATTAGTAAAATAATTAACAAGATCAGCTTTTGTCCCCAGCCCACTCTCTACTAACTTAGTTATATACTCATCAACAGTTTCCCCTTCTTTGAAGACTACTGTAACAGATTTTCGCTTAGCTAGGGCTTGCTTTTCGCGATATATTTTTTTGCTTTGTGTGGCAATCTGGGCTAGTATATCTTTTGGGGTTGCTGGCATAACTAGGCTGTACTTACCAGTCTGGAGGTTATCAACAGGATCTAATTGATTCTGGAGGATCAGGCTATTATTGGTTTTTAGAATTTTTTCCGTAGCTAATTTGTCAGAGATTACTCTAATGCTATCCCCTTGAACAACTTCGAATGAAAAGTTAGACTTAGTATAATCACTAGCCAAAAAATATTCCGAATAAGTTCGAAAGCCAAAATAACCAATAACAGAACAAATCAAGGCAAAGAAGAAAAGTTTAATAAAAAAAGAAAAAGACATCTTATAAGAAGATAAACCTCGCCATTGAAAAATTGTCAATCTAAGAATTGGTGAGCTTAGAGAGTATTGCCTGAATATTAGTAAAACCACGACGAGCTAAATAACCATAAATCTTATTTTTGGTTGCTGGGTCAAGTTGACTCCAGTCGTTAATACTGTACCGACTACCTAATTGCCTGCTAATTAACTTATAATCAATCGGATCGGATTCCTCTGAATTTTCTGAATCTTTTAAACCTTGGAAAAAACTTTCTACAATATCGCTTGAGACTTGCTTGAGCTGCATTTTTTGACGGATAAAAATATGTCCTTTTTGCCCTTTGTAAAACTCCCAAATATTCTGGGCGACACGCTCATCGCTAATCCATTTTTTGGATACTAATAGTTCTAGATCTTGATTAACTTGACTTGGTTCGAATCCTTTTTTGATTAATCGGCTAGTGATATCTATTAATGTATAATCGCCGTGTCCCAACAGTCTCAAAGCTGCTACTTGTACTTCCGTGTATTTATCCTTAGAGTTCATATTGACAAAAAATTCTTATTTAGAGAAGCTTAAATTATAATCATACATAAATAGCTTTTAGTTAAAATATATATTAGAAATAATTCGAATTAAATAATATGTCAAAGTTAATCCAATCCAAAAAACCAGCTATCATCACCAAGCAACAAATCCACGCTACTGATACAGGGTCTGTCGAAGTACAAATCGCTCTTCTTACAGTAGAAATCGATAACCTAAAAGGTCACCTTAAAGACAATGCCAAAGACTTCTCATCACGCCGAGGGTTACTCCGAAAAGTAGGAAAACGACGATCTCTTCTTCGCTACCTATCAAGTGTTTCTCAAGCTCGCTACAAAAAAGTAGTCTCAGTCAACAAGCTAAAGAGTCTTTAGTCTTTTAATCTAGGGTCTTAACTTCAAAATCCTATGTCCATATCAACCCAGCCTTATAAAGGCACAAGAGATTTCTACCCAAAAAATTCTATCATCAATCAAGGATCTAATACAGACTTTATGATATATCAACGGTATATTGTAGACACTTGGCGAAGGACTATGATAGGACTAGGTTTTAGTGAATACGACGCTTCAATAATTGAGAATGCGCAGATTTATCTTGAAAAGAGTGGTGAAGAGCTGGGTTCAAAGCAGCTCTATAGTTTCTTAGACAAAGGAGACCGCAAAATTGCTCTTCGCCCAGAAATGACTCCGACACTAGCACGGATAATCAGTAGCAAACGAGAAAATCTAAGATACCCACTTCGTTGGTTCAGTATCCCAAACTGTTTCCGATACGAAGCTCCTCAAAAAGGTCGTAACAGAGAATTCTGGCAACTCAATGTTGATATTATCGGTATACATGATCAAGCAGCTGATCCAGAAATGCTTTTTGTTGCTAATCAAGTTATGCAAGCTTTTGGAAAGGCTGATAGTTATACAATCCGAGTTGGAAATCGACAAATCTTAGATGAATTCATAACTAATAATGCCCTAGAATCCAAAAAACCAGCTGTTTATAAACTCCTAGATGAGTGGAAAAAATTAAAAACCTTGGAAAATAGAATAAAATTTGCTTTAGAATTGAACCTGACTAATCTTGAATTTGAACTTTGTGATAATTATGTAAATAGCTCTAAGCTAAAATCCGATATCAATTCTGATAATATAGTAGCCGATAATTCTATTGTTCGAGGATTAGCTTATTATACTGGGATGGTTTTTGAAGCTTTTGATAACGATCCTAATAACTCTCGCTCGCTGATGGGAGGAGGTCGATATGATAAATTATTTGATGTTTTCGATGGGCAGGATCTTCCTTGTATTGGCTTTGGAGCTGGAGACATTGTCTTGATGGAATATCTAAAGCATTATGAATTACTTGATGAGCATCCAAGCTTTGAGGCTTGGAAAAAAGCTAATTATCCAGAAGTAGTCGGATTGATGATATTGGATGAGGGTAATCTGAGTATTCTTTATAACGAGATATTACCGCATCTAAGCGAGCAAGGTAAAACTTGGGATATTGATTATGATTATAAACGCGCAGAAAATAAACGCTACGAAACCCTAAAAAAACGCGGTTGCACAGAAATCATAAAAGTGTAATTCTTTGGTTATATGAACAGCGATCAGCGTAAAGAACTTAAAGAATTTTTGGAATTGAGTAATCTTAGTCCTCAGATAAAGGAGATTTTAGCCCAGTCAATCCGACCCGAGGCTAGACTAAGTCTGATTAAGGAGTTAATCAACAATTACTACCCAGCCGAAGGTGAGCAAGAAACCTTAGTTGAGATGCTAGCTCCAGAACTTGGAGGTATTGCCCAGACCCAGATCAATGCCAAAGATATTGATAAAAATAATTTTTTGAGCGTCAAGACTCCAACCGATCTTCCTGATGTTAATAATATAATGGCAATATACGAGCCTTATCTTGAGATGAGTATTATTACCCCAAATGACTTCACAGGGAAAGTTATCGAGTTAATCAACACAGCCCGAGGTGAAGTCCTAGCTATGAATAGCCTATCACTTGGTCAAATCCAAATCGTAGCCTCTATCCCACTAGGCGAAGTAATAATTGATTTCTACGATCAACTAAAGTCTGGTACCAAGGGCTACGCCTCAATGTCCTACACCGTCAGCCAATACAAAAAATCCAATCTAGTTAAAGTCGATGTCCTCCTCAATGGCAAATTAATCGAGCCGCTGAGTAATATCAGTCACAAAGCCAATGCCGAAGCTCTATCTCGCAAAATCTGCACCAAGCTCAAGGAATTAATCCCACGTCAGCAAGTAGAAGTAGCCATCCAAGCGGTTATTGGATCAAGGGTTATCGCTAGGGAAACCGTCAAACCCTTCCGTAAGGATGTAACAGCCAAGCTCTATGGTGGTGATGTATCGCGTCGTATGAAGCTCCTCGATAAGCAAAAAGAAGGGAAAAAGCGTATGAAGCAATTCGCTAATGTCAATATCCCAAATGATGTCTTCTTGAAGGTGCTTAAGAATGATTAGGTAATCTACAATAGGTTATTTGTCCTTATTCAAGATATCCTCTGTTATTTTCTCAACAAAACCAATACCGAAGTAAATAGAGAAAGCTTGTGAAGCTAGCCCAATCCCCCAACCAAAGGTAACCCAATAAGCCCAATCAATCCTGTTGTTGTCCCTATAATCAAGAATATAGACTAGGATATTTACAATAACGAACCAAAATAATGTAATGTAAAGACCAAATATTCTTTTGGCTTGTTTTCGAGCTTGCTCTGGAGTAATAGACATAATGGGTATATAACCCAATACCATTATAGTATACATATAATTCTCTTCTAAATAAGATGTTGAATTAAATCAATAAATATGTATAACTATAAACAAGTATAAAAGGA
>JAYWGL010000065.1:0-16358 GCA_043778275.1 Minisyncoccota bacterium | reverse complement strand
AGTTTATCAACAAAAAGAAAGGCTTTTAAGTGATTACTTAAGGAAAGAAATGGCGAATCCCAGTATTCCGTTTATATGGTGAGTGCGTAAGTCCTAATCTAAAGCCTTGACCAAATCCAAGAGATAAAAAAGACTTAATTTAATCAATTCCAATTAATTTATACGATCAAAAGATTATGATAAACATCCAAAATTCCTCCCAAATTGCCAATAAATTCGTCTATGAAGAGATTATGACTGGCATCCATCTTTTAGTTAATCCACTGGATAGAGAACAATGCTCAATTGAAATTATGTACCACTCAGGCGGGAGTTATCTGGAGTCTGATCAAGACCGAGGGAAAAAGCACTTATTAGAACATTGTATCGCCGCCAGAACTAAGTCTATGAATCACGATCAATTCAAGGATTGGGAGTTTAGGGAGAATATCTCGCCAAATGCATATACTGGTCCAATACCGATGGCTGTGAGTATAGCTGGTTACAAGGGGGATTTTTTTAAGATGATTGATTGGGCGATGGAGGTGGCTATTAATCCAACCTTTGATCAAGATGATCTAGACCGAGAAAAAGAAATCGTATTGAGAGAAATTGCCGAGCGTCGTGGTAACCCTAATTATAAGCTCTATTATGCCGTGCAAGATCTAATGCACACCGAAAAAAGTATTGAAAGACATCAAACTCTAGGTAATCCCGAGATGGTGGCCCAGACGACTCTTGAGGATTTTTATCGATTGCATCGTGAAGTGCTAGAAACGAGTCATATCCTGATTAAAGTTGCCGGTGGTGGCATTGATCTTGATTATATAAGAACTCAATTTAAAGCTATTTTTGAGCAAGCTACCATTGATAAAAAGCTAGAATTCAAGCGTCTTCTAATTAATTACCAAGGCTTTAGTGAGTTGAACCAATTCGATTACCTTCCTGTTGTCCACGAATTAGCTCACGAACATTGTGATCTTAACTTCTATATTCCGATGCCAATTACTCAAGATAACCGAGCTATTCGATCGATCTTTCATAGCTTATTTATGACATATGGCGGAGCTCTTTATGATAGACTCAGAGATCAAAAACGACTTGTTTACGGTATAAGCAGCTGGGCGGATCCTGAAAATCAGATGCTAGGGATTAATATGGAGGCGGAAATTGGATTGATTGATGAAATTACGAGAGAAACCCATGACATTTTTGGGGATTTTGAGAAGCACTTTAACCTTAAGCGATTTGGAGAGTTTAAGGACTTGATAGTTAAGAAGCAGGCAATGGCAAAGGATAAGCTAACTGAGGCTATTAACTATGTGCAATCTACACTTACTACTTATGGAACACTAGAAACATATGATGAATATACCGAAAAACTTCGTCAAGTAACTGTGGAAGAGCTGAAAAATTATTACAATCAAATCAAAACCAATTGGGAAAACAAAAAAGTTGTCGTCATCTCAAAAAATCCAGAAATCACCAAGCTAAAATTCTAAAGACTAATGAATCATAATCAAATCACCGACGGATTAAATCTTAGACAAAAAGAAGCTGTCAAAAGTATTTTTGGGGAGACCCTTGTTATTGCGGGAGCAGGCAGCGGCAAAACGGCTGTTCTAACTAGGAGGTGTGCTTACTTAATTGCCGAGGGAGCAAGACCTGGGAGTATACTGAGCCTTACCTTTACTAATAAGGCGGCGGCCGAGATGAATCAGCGAATCCGTAAACTTTTGTTCGATCTGGGGTATGATTTGCCTTTTACTCCTGCTTGGTCATTAGATTATACTAACAGTCCTCTTTTTTGTACTTTTCACAGCCTGGGAGTTCGTTTACTTAGAGAGTTTGGTGAATTGGTTGGTGTGCCAAAAGCCTTTACAATCCTTGATAAAGATGACCAACTCAAGCTTATCAAAGAATGTCAAAAAAGCCTGAATATAGATCCTAAGGTAATGGCGCCAAGTTATGCAGTGCATTTTATAAGTCAGTGTAAGCAAGAATTACTAGTAGCAAGCGACAGTCAAAAATATTCCAAAGACTTCCTTCCGGTATTTCACCAGGTTTATAAGGTGTATGAAGAGAGGTGTCGGGCTAACGGGGTTGTGGACTTTGATGATCTAATCCTAATGCCTTATCTAGTTCTAAAAAATAATTTGAGTGCTCGTATTATTTGTCAGGAGCGATGGCATCACGTCCAGGTGGATGAGTTTCAGGATATTAACGTGGCTCAGTTCGAGCTAGTGGGGCTACTTTACAAAGAAATCAAAAATGATTAAAGTATGATCAATCTAACCCTGTATGTCTAATTATGTAGCCCGTCGCTCCCTCCTACTCTCTAATATCGAGAATATGCTCGAGAATATAGTGGCAAGGCGTCAACATAATAATAATGCCAGCCAAGACCTTTTTGGGGACTGCGATGATGATAACTTGATCAAGATTCAACTTAAACCCGATACCCTCAATCTTAGCCAATTAGAAATCGCTCAGAAAGAAAAGGAAAGCCTAGGAGTTTATATGCACGGTAATCCGCTGTCCGAGTACGAGGACTTAATCAAGTTACTTAATACTATTATGAGGGGGCGTAATATTTATCTAGTCATAGTCCAAAAAATCCGTAAAGTCTTCACAAAAGCTCATACTCTAATGTACGCGCTGGAACTTACAACAATTGATGGCGATTATGAGGGAGTAATCTATTCCAAAAATGCCAGCGTTTATAGCAGTATCTTAGAAGAAAAATTACTTTACTGGGCAACAGGCAACATCAATGATCCCGCCAAAAAACAAGCCCAAAAGATAGCAAAAGAAAAAGACGAGATTGAAATCGATACTGATAACCCAACGCCCGAGCAATTAGAAATTACAGCAGAATACACAGAAAGTCCCAAAATTGTCATCGATCACATCGAGTTATACGATGCAGGTGTTACCAAATTCTTAGCGGGAATAATTACAAGACCCCCAGAATCCAGTATAATCGATTGGTCAAAAAGCATTGATTGGAATTTAGATCCTCAATTATTAGTAAATCAAATAAAGGAAAAAACACCTCCTGAACTTCTAAAAGCCAAAACCACCAAATATAAGTCCAAAGCCAAAACTAATTACGGAACTGAGGAAGAATACGAGCCCGAGTATCAATCAGAAAGTTACGATGAAGATTCCATAACTCTTCCAAGCGATTATACGAACTCTCAAAATATTATTCAAAAAGCAAATTATCAATTAGTAGAATTAATTCTGCGATCTACAAGTGATATAACCGAGATCAAAACTGTCAAAAGCTTACTCCACAAAGAAGATCCCAATGATGCCAATCAATATTATCGCGTAAGTCTGAGCGTGGACAAAGCAGGGGTGATTCAAAAAGCCAAAAAAGATTTCTATATACTTAAGAGTGAGTATGATAAGCTTGGGGAGGGGTTTAGGTAGAAACCAGAAAATATTTAAAAAATCCATAATTAGTTTTTGAAATGTACGAACAGGGCAAATATAAGAGCTGTTTTTTGTATTGTTTTCCTATACCAGAAGAAGTAAAGATGACACCATTTGAATTAAATTAAAAATTTATCTAAGTCTGCTAGATACAGAAAATCTCGCTCGTTGACCAATCCAAATTTTTTATTAATTATTGGGTTATATGACTCTGACTATTAATACTAATTACTTTGATCGATTGATTGAAATTAAGAATGACCCTACCAAAAAACTTGCCGTTCTAGGGCTTGGGGTAGAGAATTGGCAATTCGTGAGTTGGGTTGTTGAGGTAGCTGGACTAAAAGCAAGTCAATTGATCTTAATAGATCAGCGTGATACTCTTGTTATACCACCTCAGTACTCTAAATTAGAGAAGATCAACCAAGCTGAATATGTTGGAGGTGCAGGCGATCTTAAGTGGTTTGTAACCAATAATGCAGAGTTAGTAGTCAAAGCTCCCGGTATCTGGAGTCTAAAACCCGAATTAAACACTTATCGAGAAAAACACGGAGCTGATTCAATTATCTCAAGTTTAACCTTCTTCGTGGAGAGGTTTCGGAGTTCGATTATTGGAGTAACTGGGACTAAGGGTAAGACGACAACTTGTAGCTTGATCACACACTTCCTCAAGGATTCTAAGCTAAACAAGCAGATTGAATATTGCGGCAATACAACCAACATCTCGCCTTATAAGTTCTGGACTGGATTAAAAGACAAACTTGAAGATTATATCTTCGTGATGGAGTTATCCTCCTTCCAGTTACAAGACTTCGGGATGTCTCATCTTTCACCTAAGTTTAGCGGAATTACTAATTACTATATCGATCATCTTGATCAACACGACAACGAAGAAGAATATCACAGTGCCAAAAGTAATATTTTTCGATACCACAAGCTAGGCGATACAATTATCCTACCAGATTATATCAGAGATAATCAGTTTCTTGTCTCGGCTAATCCTGAGTTAATTAATAATCCTAACTATTCTATAGTTTGTCCCAATATTAATGATATTACAAATTATAAAACCAACCTTCGGGGTGAGCATAATAGGTCTAATATTGCCACAGCTCTCCTCTTGGTTAAGAGCGTCTTTGAGTCTTACGGGCTTGGAAGTGAACTGACTCCAGAATATATCCAAAGCAAACTCAATACCTTTGAGCCGCCAAAAGGACGCTTGGAATTAATTAAAACTTTTGTTAAATCGGGGGTTAATTTTAATTTTTATAATGACAACACCGCAACCGAGCCTGATGCAGTCTGTGCCTGTATTAAGACCTTGACACAAAATGCCGACAAGCTAATCCTTATTATAGCAGGAAAAGTTAAGCAAGGTAATTATTCCAAACTTGTTGAAACACTTAGTTCTTATAAAAACTCAATTCTAGTAATTCACTACTGTGGTCAAGTAGGAAACAAGCTCCAAGAAATGCAAAACTTAATTTCAAAACAGCAAAGCCTTAAAAATTTGTTAATTTCTGATTGGGACTATAACAAGCTTATTCAAGATTATAACTTGAAAGAGGGTTTTAATATCAATATTGCTTTATCTCCTGGGGGATCTTCTCTGGATGAATTTGCTAATTATATAGAACGCGGGCAGCTGTACCTTGACTGGATATCTAACCAAAAATAATTCAAAACTAAAAATTTCTTATGAAATGGCTAAATCACTACTATAATCAATTACTTGAGCTTAATTTTAAGACTTGGGTGGTTTCAATTTTGGTAATTTGGCTACCTATTAGTAATCTAGTTGTCCAGTATGTAGTCAATGTACTCAAAGGAACTACTTTGGTTGCTAATATAAAAGATGTCTTGATTGTTGGATTGATGGTTAATCTAGGGATTGATATTGTGAACATGATCAAGGGGCAAAAGCTTAGTAAGCTATTTTTGCCTTGCCTTCCTTTAATTCTAATTCTGGTCCTTAATATCCTTGCCATTGGCAGTAGCTTTCTCTTCAATCGTGTCGGAATAAAAACATTTGCCATTGGTTATTATTTCGAATTATTTTGGTTGGATTTGTTAGCTGTTTGGCTTACTTGGAATAATCTAAAATCATTTAAATTCGCTGTGCCAAACTTTGATTGGGGAGTCATAATTCACTCCGTCTGTGTTGGATTTTTGTTGGTGACCTTTATCTCGGCTTTGTCTATAGGCTTTGGGCAGGTGGAGATTTTGAAGAATTTTGGGTATGGGAAAGTTAACGCTGGTGGGCTAGTTAGCTCTAACAATCCTTGTCATAATCTTGATTATGGAATTAGTGTTTGTCGGCTTATGGGTAGCTTTGGGCATCCACTGCATTTTGTTAGTTATCTAATATTGGTTCTTGGTGTATTTATTAATCAGGCTATTACTGCTCGTAGAATTTATATACGAATTTTTTATCTGACCTTGGTCGCCTGTAATTTGATCTTCATCTATCTAAGTTATACGCGCTTTGCTATTTTTGCTTTAGTTTTGACTGGCTCCTGGCTGATCTTTGGAATGCTGGGGGGTTATCTTAATCGTGAATACTTATTCTTTGGTAAAGTGATTAAACTTTTAACCGCCAAAATTGCCCTTATATCAATCTTAGGACTTATATTACTCACAACTTTGTTCGTGGTTAATATTGATATTAATACCCAATTTCCCTTCATTGCTTCTAAGCTTCCAACTAGTTTAACTAAGCCTTCCTCCAGCGCTTGGCATATAAGGCAGACTCAATCTAATCTTCAAGTTATCCAAGATACACCTAACAAGCTTTTTACAGGTTTTGGGCTTGGTATGGCAGGGTCAACCGCTAGGACTAAATATCAAAATATTGAGAATAACCCTATTTACCAAAAAATCCTTTTGCAAGGTAGGTTCTATCCTGATATGATACAAGAATTCATTATGATTCCCGATAATTGGTTTATCCAAACCACTCTTAATGGGGGGCTAATTTACACTTTGGTTTATCTTATTTTATTACTTTACCCGCTTCGGTTTGTTTTTGGGTTGTTTAAGGTGGCTAGTTGGGACGCTCAGTCGATTACTTATGGATTTTTGACCTGCAGTTTACTTGGGATATTAATTGGCAGTCTTATTCAACAGCTTTTTGAGTCTCAAGTTACAACCTTTTTCTTTATAATTATTGCAGCTATAGTAAGTCGAACTCAAAAATTCCCTTCATTGATTAAATAAAAACTTATGTTTAAGACCCAACTCCTCAAACAACTATTTTTAAGATCCAGCTTTTTAGTTGCTAGTATTATATCTATCACTTTTACACTTTGGTTTTCTTTTCCTATTGACAGGCGTCCCAATACTCCAAGCATCTCAAAGACTTTTGATACTGCTCTCACTCCAGTTGGTTTTACTTTTATAATTTGGTCATTGATTTATCTGATTTTGATAAGTCTGGGAATTGGTATAGCTACCAAAAAAGTTAAGTTGAATCTTAGTGGGAATTATTTTTATTTAATTTCTTGTATGTGGATTTGTTTATGGTCGGTTTTTTGGACTGCCCTTGACCCCATACTTTCAGGGCTTGCTCTTGTGATGATTATGGGTTTTAATGTTGCCACCTTCGGCGAACTAGCTCGATCTAATAAAGACCTTCTAACTACCCAAAAACCTAACCAAAGATTACTCTACAATCTCGTAACAAGTGGTTTTCTAGTCTATGTTGGCTGGACTATAGTTGCCAGTGTAATTAATGTTACCATTGCTTTGCAATATGGTTTTGGCTTTTCGGGCTTTGGGATAAGCCCTGAGATATGGCGAATTATTATTTTGGCTGTTGCCATCGGGATTAATTTAGGATTTTCATATAGGATAAAAAACTATACTACTTTTGTAGTACTTCTTTGGGCAATGTTTGGGATATGGATTAAAACACGAGGTTAATTTTATTTGTTGATATGAATTCTAATCCTCTCTTTCCTCACCTTCACCTTCTTGTTAGCGGGGGTAATTCCCAGCTTATACTCCTTGAGAGTTGGAACAATTGGAAAATTATTGGGCAAACCTTGGATGATGCTGCAGGGGAGTGTTATGATAAAACTGGTCGCATGCTCGGGTTAAAATATCCAGCAGGAATTAGCATATCTCGTATAGCCAAGTTCCATCTAGAGAATTATCTTGAACTGCCAATTTCTATGCAAAAAAGTGGTAATTATAATTATTCATTTTCCGGGCTAAAAACAGCTGTTCGAAACCAAATTAACAAAATTAACCAAAAAGATAGCTTGGGGCTAATTTATGAAAAGCCCCTTAATCCAGAAGAGTTTCAAGCTTTAGTTGATACAAAAAATCTGTTCGACCTCAACAAACTTAATAATCCCAAACTAGAATTTGTTTATAAAGCCTGTGTGAGTATCCAAACCGCAATTGTTGCACAGCTAATTAGTAAAGTCGAACTAGCAATTAAGGATTTTTGCCCAAGTAGCCTTGGTGTATCAGGTGGAGTTTCGGCTAGTTTGATTTTGAGACAGGAGCTTAGTAAAGTGGCTTTCAAGTACCGACTTCCCGAATTACTATTACCCCAATTACAATATACAGGAGACAATGCTGTAATGATCGGTCTGGCTGGTATTTTAGAAGATTTGGAACCTGCTCAGGACTAATTTAGTTTGACAAATCTCAAAATAACGAGCTAACTTGGATATGAAAATCAATGAGACATTCTTTGACAAATCTGACTTAATTACTAATAGAATCACTAATCTCAAAAGAAACACAAATATATGGACAAATTTCTCCAAGTTACAACAAAGAGTACCCGAAATGAACTACTGATGCAGTTAATGCAAGAATCTAAGTCAGCCAACCAAAATGTTGTTTTAGTCATAGAATCTCTCCCGACTTTTATTAATACTAGTGTCTCTTTGGCTGTTTTTAACGCGATGTTGAAGCAATATCCTAAAAACTTATATTGGTATAGTAATAATCTAGCTATAATAAATTTTCTTAAGATTAGTAATATTACTTCAATCTGGAAGCCGCCAATTAACACACAGCCAAGCAAATTAAGCGAGCAATTAAGTACCTATGTAAGTCAAGCTACCTCACCACGTGAGCAGCGTCCGCCTCAGAACCCTAACCCTGTGCAAAATACTAGTGATTTGAGAGCGCAATCTAATAATTATCCAATCGCAACCAATGATTACCCTCAGAGCCAATCACAAAAACCCCAAAATATCCTTTTGCCAAAGCCTAGCCTACTAGCTGATACGGAATCAAAATTCGTGATTACTCCTAATCCTTCACCCAAACCCTCTCAAGAAGAATTACAAAAACCTCAACCCTCCAAGCATCAAAGAACGCAGAGTAAAATTGATTCTAGGCTCTATAATACCACTCAGCAAATCAAACAAAAATTAGCTCGCAACATCGCCCTCCTACCTAAGTTCCCCAGCCGTAACGCCGAAACTCTATCCTTGGCTGATGATATTAATCAGATCCAAGCGCCCGACTTCAATAATTTAGATGATCTAATTAGCAAGATAGAGACCACAAAAGAAGCCCTAGAAAAAAAGCACAACAAACTTAATAAAAATCTTTTGGATAGTGAGATTAGTATGGACGCCAAAAATAATATGGGTTGGGGGCTCGTTCTAGGTGTTGGAATTTTATTAGTGGTAATAATTTTAATTTTGGTTTGGTGGTTTAGAGGTCGCTAAGTCTGGATTTAGTTAATCACTAGTTAATTATCGATAAAAATTCGCGGGCATATTTTTGGAGCTTGACTCGACCAACGCCTGATATATCTCCGAATTCATAAAGACTTTTTGGCTTAATCCGAGCAATAAACTGCAGAGTCTGATCTCCAAATACCACAAAAGGTGGAACTTTCTCTCGCTTTGCAATCTTAGATCGTAACTCCTTTAGTCGTTCAAATAAATCTTGGTCACCTTCACTGAGATCAAAACTTGCTTTAGAAATCCTCTTGATACTTTTTTCTACTTTTGGCTTGTATTGGATTAGTTCGATAGTTTTTTGACTGGTTAGGATTTGCATTGAAATCTGATTTAGACCTAGGGTCTTAATATAACCATCATATTTTATCTCAATAATCCCAAGATCGATTAGTTGATTAGTGTAAAACAACCAGGCTTCTTTCGGTAGGTCTTTACCAATTCCGAAGGTGGGGATATCTTGATGGCCATATTTTTGGGCTCGCTCGCTCTTCGTACCGATAAGTATATCCATAATATAATTAACTCCGAATTTTTGCCCAGTTCGATAGATGGCGGACATAATTTTTTGGGCAAGGATGCTTCCATCAATTTTTGATCGTGGGTTATCGCAGCAATCGCAATTCTGACAATCACTCGATATAGTTTCTTGAAAGTACTGCAACAAGACACGCCTGCGACAATGACCCGTTTGAGCAAATTCCAGCAATCGATCTAATTTGTCATTTTGGATAGTTTTGAATAATTTTGCCGTTTCGCTAATATTACCAGGCTCCCCATTTCCCTCAATAAACTTGCGCAGAGTAAAAGCATCGCTCGGATTATAGATTAATAGAGCTTCACTAGCTAGTCCATCTCTCCCCGCCCGCCCTGTTTCTTGATAATAACTTTCAATATTCTTAGGTAAATTCCAATGAACTACGAATCTGACGTTAGGCTTATCAATCCCCATCCCGAAAGCAATTGTAGCACAGATAACCTGAATATTATCATCCATAAAGCCATTATAATTCTCTTCTTTGGATTCTTTGTCTAGGCTGGCGTGGTAAGGCTTGGCTTTTATCCCAAGTTTGGTTAATTTGGTGGCTAATTCTTCGGTGCTTTTTCGGCTGAGGCAGTAGACGATACCAGCTTGATTCTTCCAGCTCTTGATAAAGTCAGTTAATTGTTCCATTGCATCTTCCTTGGCTTCAACTCTATAATGGATATTCGGTCGGTCGAAGGATGAAATAAAGGTTTTCGGATTCTCAAGTTGTAATTTGTCTAAGATATCACTGCGTGTCAGTTCATCAGCCGTTGCCGTTAGAGCTATGATTGGACTATTAGGAAATAGACTCTTAAGAATACCAAGTTGGCTATATTCTGGGCGGAAGTCATGCCCCCAGCTGGAGACGCAGTGAGCTTCATCAATAGCAATCAAGCTAATCGGTAACCCTCGCAAAAACTCCAAAAACTGTCGATCATTAGCAAGTAGTCTTTCAGGAGAAGTGTAAAGCATCTTGATATCACCCTCGTTCTTAGTATGACCTTGAGATTTGATTTGTTTTAATAATTGCCAGATAGTCTGCTGCTCTTCAGAGGATTGTGAGCTATTAAGATATACGGCATTAATTCCATTTTTGGTCAGGCTCTGGACTTGGTCATGCATTAGAGCGATCAGAGGGGAAATCACCACAGTCAAGCCTGGGAGTAGAAGGCTAGGTAATTGATAACATAGCGACTTACCCCCACCAGTTGGCATAATAGCAAGTGTATCAAGTCCAGCCAGTATATTAGCAATCACGGGTTCTTGAGCTGGTCGTAGCTTATCATAGCCAAAGTATTGTTTGAGAGTTGGGAGCATAATAATAATTTGTTAAATCTCAACGATTATTTCTGGATCAGTATAAAATATTCTAGTGTCATTAAAATTATTGATCATTTCATTAGAATCAGGGTAAGTATGCCCGTGGAACCAGTATTTTGGCTGATTTTTAATTAAGTAATCACGAAGAGCATGGAAACCTTGGTGAGCTAGGTCTTGATTATCATTAATCCCAAAGGGTGGGCAATGACTAACAACCACATTAGCAGGTGGCATTGACGCAACTAATTTATAAGCTTCTTCCTGTGTCCACATAGGGGACTGCTGCGAATCTTTGTATCGCACACAGCCTTCGAACCCAGTAAAAGTAACACCTTGAAACTCAAATATATTCAGATGTATATTAGTTATTCCAAGCTCTTCCATATAACCTCTTGTACAGTGATTACCATACACTCCAATCTTGGGGATATGGGTTATAGACCGTAACTGTTCTAATCCCCGAATACTAAAGTCTCCAGCAGTGATAATAAGCTCAATCTGGTTATTCAAAACTCTCTGTATTAAGCCGTCTTTGATAGGTCGATCTGATAAAGCAAGAACTTTCATAGTAACCCAATTGAGGGTAATTAATGAATTGATGTCAATTGACAATTTAAGACTTTTGATTTAGTAAGTAGGTATTAATTATAAATTAGTTTTTTAAATGACAGAATCACTTCGAGGGTGTATAGAATCAGCCGACTCGTCCATATTTTTACAAAATTCAGTCAATTCATCCCTTTTTATACTCGACCAGGGTTTAAAAAAACAATTAGACAGGCAAGTAAATAGAATAATAAGAAAAATAAATAATTGGTTTCCAGACTGCGAGACATCCTGCATCGGTCATAGGGGTGGTATGATTCTAGGACTCAGTGAATTTGCACAATCCCAAGGTTTGGAGCTTGAGTATATCCTTAGAGAGCTACATTTATCAACAGTAAAAGTACCCGTTCTTGATAAAGCAATTTTAAGTCGAGTCAATTTAATCAGCGTTGATTTGAGCGGAGCTAACCTCTCTTCCCTCAAGTTATGGGGAGCCGATTTAAGCGGGGCAGATTTGAATCATGCTAATTTGAGAAATACAAAACTAATGTATGCAGATTTACAGTTTTCTAATTTAGTTAATTGTAATTTTCGCAGGGCAGATATGACAGGTGTGAATTTGGCTAATGCCAATTTGACGGGAGCTAATTTAAAAGAAGTAATATTAGAAGCAGCTCAATATACAGTGGAGACGAATGGGTATCCTAATTACACACAGTTTCCTAGTGGGTTTGACCCAGAAAAATATGGTATGTTAAAACTAGAGAGGTAATTTTTTTACTCCACCACAACAACTGCATCGCTACCTCGATATTCTTCACTAAGACTATACTTACTTTGGGTTTCTTCAAAAACTTTCCAGGATGGATTATCGCTTTTTTGGGAATTAAAAAACTTGAGTAATCCTTGGTTTTTTGTATAAATCTTGGTGGTTTCAACACTACTTTCGGTAGCAAGCCTAATTGGTTGAAAGCTGGTGTCGATGAAGATATTCTCAGATGTAAAACCTTGGAATTTTAGAGTGGGAACAAGGGTCAAAGCCTCGTTGCTGCCGTTACTGATTATGGCAATTTTGAGATTCTGGAGCTCTGAGGGGAGCTTAGATTTAATATCTTTAGAACCCTTCGTAAAAGTTAAGCGATGTAGAAGCTTGAGCGATTGAACTGAGTCGCAAAAAATTATATCAGAGGAGTTAGGATCAGGGCAAACAATTCCAGATTCGTAGTCTAGGCTAGTATTATTAATCTTGGAAGAAAATTCGCGGTATTGATTAATTAGACTTGGGATAGCGGTTAAATCAATATCAGTTACTAGATTGTCTGCAAGATTAGATAAGATACTTGGAACGATCAGAGGATTAGTTTTTATCTTGGTTAAAACAGCTTCGATTACTTTGGATTGTCTACGAGAACGGGCAAAATCTATTGCCTCCAGTGGATTATTATAGCTTTTTCGACTCCTGGCAAATATTAGTGCGGTGTTTGAATTCATTGTAGCTCTACCCTTGGTAAACTCGGGACACGGTCGAATATACCCGTCAAAGTTAGGTGTGGGAAAGTTACAATCCCCGAAGCTATTTTCTACTTCTATCTCAATCCCACCAAGGCTATCAATGACCTTGAGGAATCCACCAATATTAATTTTTGCGTAGTAATCAATCGGCTTATCAATAAGCTTGGAGATGAATTGAGTTGTTTGACTGAGGGAATCTTTGGTCGTTAGTCCGCTTGTAATATTGGATTGAAAGAGGGAGTTAATTTTTTGGATTTGATCTTGAGTATTTATCTGAAGGTCTCGCGGAAGAGTTAGAGTGGAAAGGTTCTTGGTCTCGTAATCAATATTAAGAATGATAATCGTGTCTGTAGATACCCCGTAATCGCTACCCAAGATCAGAATATTAGTACTACCTCGTTCCACCCCTTTTAGATTAGCTCCAAAGCTAGGTAAGTCAATTTTTGGGAAGCTGGGAAAACTAATTTTTGGTAAGCTCCAACTGCCAATCGAGGCGTTAGCAAAAGGGCCGCTAACAGAATAAATTAGTCCCAGAAATACAATCCCAAGAACTAGTAGAGTAAAGATCCTGCCTCGGGTTTTGTATTGATTTTTGGGGCTAATTTTAGACATAGAGATGTTTTTAGAATCCAGCAACTAGGGAATAAGTAATTTTTTGGGAGTAGTTACCAGCTGGCGTTCCGGGTGAGATATTGAGATTATGCGTCATCAAAATTGTGTTAGTTGTGTCGCCTATTAGTGGCAAATTAGGGTATAGACTCTGGATTGTTAAGGTGTTAGCAATACCAAAATCACAAGTATTGAGATTAATACTGTTATTAACATCTCGAATATTCATCGACATAAAGACTTGTTCACTTGGGGCATTGAGAGTGATAAATGGACTGAATTTACTGACATATGTCTTACGGATACGATGCTCATTAGTTAATCCGCCAGTACGAGATGCAAAGCCAAAAAAGTTACCCGTAGTACTGGCAATTGGAGCTGGATTAACCGCAGTTGCTATTAGAACATTGTCAATATACATCCAAGCTTGATGATTATAGTATCGAACCTCGGCTGACTTCCAGGTAGAGTTATCTAGATTAGTTACGCTTCCGCAAGCTATACCAGCTCCATTGCCTATATTTGATCGGGTGAAACATACTCTATCTTGGTACTCATCATAAGTGAAGTGATAACCTCCAGTTGTGACATCTTCTTGATTAGGTATAGAAGTATCGAAGGCGTAAAACCAGGTAGAATCGGCACTTGTTCCACCCCCAGACCAGAAGTCAAATTTGGCTTTGAAGCCATTACCGGGATTGTAGTTATAATTACAGCTACCAGAACCTTGTGTCACTGAATTTAATCTGACCCACTGATTAGTCGCATCATAAATAGCCGATCCTCCAAGTGTGCAGGTTGTGGAAGTTAGCATCTGATCGCTAAAAACTGTAGTAGCCGCAGGGTTACTAAGACTAGTTAAGCTAAAATTACCATAATCAAGCCAAAAAGTAGTAGTTCCAGTGTTGACCGCAGGAATATTAACAATAATCTTGGTACTGACTGTATTACAACCACTTTTAACCCAAAAATTGTAAGCTACACTAGCCGTATCCAAAATCACTTCAACTTGGTAATTATTGATTAGAATCCCTGTATTATCAACTGTATAAATAAGTCGATATGGACTAGCTTGGGCAAAGGCTGGAATAGAGATATTAAAAATAGTTATTAGAAAACAAGCTAATAATAGACTGTAAAAAAATCGAGAAAAAGGATTTAAGTTTAGGAATGACATTAGGACTTTTATTTATAATTTACTATGATGTTATCAAGGACTATGGGTTGATAGTTGTTGAGATTCCAAGTTTTTTCACCGAAGATTTTCCCGTTAGTTAGATCTTGATTGGTTGTAATTTTGTTTGTATCAAGTCGTGGGTTGATTAGACTTTGGAGCCATTTTGGTAATTGAACTGGGCTAGTTGGGTTATCATTTTCTACCCGAACGGTATATCCTGATTTTTGCCCTTTTGGTATGGTTGCTTCGATTATTGGGGGGCTGATAATTATACCTCGATCGCTACCTTGGGCGTTTGTCGCAGGTGAAATACCAGTTAATCCAACAATCCCAGAGATAATTAGACAACTAGCTATTAGAAATTTGGCTTTTAGCTTATTTTTGTTTTTACTTTTCATAAGTTTTCTTAATTATATATTGCTAAATTTAATATCAAGATTAGCCTAGACTGTCAATTTAAATCTAGTTTTGACCTTGACAATCTACTTTTTCTGTGATTAGACTTAGGGAAATACCTACTAATTTTTTGCTATTTCTACTGATCTTTTAGCTTCTATATATGCCTGATTTACCTATTTTTTTGAAGAAGATTTATTTATTTAGCAAAATACTTTGCATTTTTTTGTTATTCATAGCAATTTTTGGTTGTTTTTTGATCCCAGTACTTAATTCTTTTACCCTGACTGCAAAGGCTAGTCAAGAGACCCAATCAATCATAAGCCAAGTTACTACACCCGATTCTCAGGTTGATTTAGAGAGTTTTTCACTTCCGCTTACTAATAATACAGAATCTTTTAGCCAAGAATTAGATTTTCCAGTATATATTCCAGCAATCAGAGCGCAAGCACCTATAATTTCAACTCCAAAGACTACCCCACCGATCGAGATTATTGATAAACCCATTCCCAATACGCCACCAGCCACGCCAATTCCTCCAACACCACTCAAGAACCTATCCTTAACAATAGCCAAAATCGGGCTAAAATCCATCAATCTTGTTTACGGTACCAATCGAAATATCCCCGAAATTGACAAACTCCTACTCAATAATCCAGTAATAGAGAGTCAAGACGCGGTTAATATATGCTCAGAATCTGGGAATAGTTATATCTTCGGACATAGCGAACCACCTGATAGCAGTAATCCAGGTGGTGCAGGTAGAATATTTGGGAATTTGGATTCTCTTAACCCAGGAGATATAATTGAACTAGTGAGTGCAGAAGGTTTACCTTGCAAATATAAGGTTGATAAATGGGATCAGATGGTTGTTGGTAGTGATAGTACTGTCGATATGAATGAGTATTATCGAGTAATGCAATACCCAGAAAAACCCACACCTTCATCTCTAACAATCCAGACCTGCAAGAAGGGGTCTAGTACTGTTAGGCTCTTGCTGCGGGCCAGTCGGATTTAGAAAAAATTTCAGGTGGACAAAATATTAATTATAGCTAACCAACCTCCCACTTAGTCAATCTTAATACTTCTCTAATCAAGTTATCTGTAAAGTCAATTTTATCATTATAGTACTTTGCTAGAT
>JAYWGL010000064.1:0-4764 GCA_043778275.1 Minisyncoccota bacterium | reverse complement strand
CTTATTTTACTAAATTTAGTCTTGGTGATAAAGTACTTCATAATGCCTTATCTAAACCAAGGCTTTAATATTGGGCAAGATTAACTAGACAGGTTCTTAACCCTTTTGACATAAAAAAACATATTAATTATTATGTGTTGTGCATGCCAATTACAGAATACAACTTAATTCCAATTACCCGAATTGAAAAGCGTGGACTAGATAGTTCTGAAATTAGCTCACCTGAGATACGAGAAAATCAGCGATTACAAGATCTAATGAGAGACAATTGCTCTCAAGAGGCTAAGTCCTTAGAGAGGCAAATAGCATCTGCGAAAAAACTTTTTATTAAGTTTATTGTTGAAAGTCATCTAGGTTTAAATATTGAAGTAAAAGATATCCCTAATCCATTACTGTTTTTCGACCGGAGTCAGGCATTTGCAATGTGCACACTTTCTGGTGCAGGATTACCGATAATAAAGCTAAATTTAGCACATATTATATCAGATCTTGAAACAAAGGGTAGTTTTATTCTAAGTGATGAAATTACACATTACATAGCTCATGAATATTTTCATTTTTATTTTGATACAAGAAAAAAATCAAAAAAATATAACGCAGAAGGAAGCCTAGTTCAGAAAAATACCCAGAACGGATTAGTCTCTTTAAATATAACTGATAATTCTATTTCAACAGGTAAAATCAAAGGTAAAAAAGTGAACGGTTTTTATTTAAATGATGGTACTACTGAACTATTTGCACAATGTGCGGCAGTTTTTGATATATTTAATATTCACAAAATTACAGATGCAGATTTAGATAAAATGATTGACTGGAATCAAAAAAAATACGATGAACGGATGTGGTTCGTTGTTTCATTTTTAGAATTTATGAAGAAAATACCCGAACAGAGAAGTCAGTTTATTCTTGCTTGTATAGAGGGTAAAAAAAATAACTCAATAAAGCCTATAATTCAATTCTTTAGACAAAATAACATTTTAATTACACCTTCAGACTTATATAATCTAAAATTTCCAAATATGGATTTGACAAAAAATTAGATTTTAATTCTAATTGTATTACGGTAATATCATTAGGGCCCTTAGTTAAACGGTATAATGCGTCCCTTGCACGGATGAGTAAAGGGTTCGACTCCCTTAGGGTCCACCACAAACTAAAATTTAATCATATTTCAAAAAACTCCTCTTACCTATGGAGATTTTTTTGTGGCTGCAAATTAAGTTAATCTTAACTTCAATCTGGATTTTCTTGACAAAAAGTTTTAGTTCCAGCTAAATAGCTATATATAGCATTATTGCAAATCTCAAAAGACTTCCCAAAGATAACAAGATAATATATGTCACTCAAAAATTACACAGCCTCTACTGTTCTCAATTACACTCCTCAAAAAGCTCGTCTCGTCTTAAATATAATTCGAGGAATGGTCTTGAGTCAGGCCCTAGAACAATTAGCTCATAACAGCCGACCAAAGTCAAAAAAAATCTACCATCTTCTTTTATCTGCAGCCTCTAACTTAAGCCTTGTTGAAACCGAGTACAGCAAGTTCAAGGTTGAGAGTGTTTTTGCTGAAGAAGCCCAACGCCTCTACCGATCTATACCACGTGCTCGAGGTACAGCGCATAGAATCGCCCGAAGATATTCACGAATTAAAGTTACACTAGCTGCAATATAATCTCATAATATAATCTATATGACTTGGAAACTACACCAAACTGAAAAATCTACCACTGCGCAAGTGATGAATGTATATACACTCACTAATGGTGACAAAAATGCCAAAATGAATAAGATTGAACTAGGTAAAAAACTAGTTAAATTAGGATTAAAGCCAACTCGCATCACTTCTACAGCTAGCTACAATAAAGTTAAGTTAAAAGGAGCTAAAAAAAATAAAGTTGTTCAATTTCGACCTACAAAGTGGAATATCACACTACCTATTGGTCAGATTATCTCTGAAGAAACTATTACTCAATTAAATTAATCTTAACCCATATATAACTATGTCATCAACCAATACTCAGCTTAGCTTAATGAGTCTCTACGAGGTAGGAGCTCAACGTGGTAACCACAAGAGCCGTATCAACCCAAAGCTAAAAAGTCAAGTTCACAAAATAGATAACAACTCTCTTTGCATTATCGATCTTACAAATACTTTGAATAGCCTAGCTAATGCGACCAAACTAATGTATAATGTAGGTAAAAAAAGAAAGCAAGTTCTTATAGTGGGTACTTCTAAGTATATCTCAGAATACACAGTCAAGTTTGCAAATATGTTTGCAACTCCCATGCCGTATGTACATTATCGATGGCTTGGAGGTCAACTAACTAACTGGCAGACCATTCGAAAAACTCTTAAGGAGATTGATAAACTAGAAAGTATCGTTAATAATGTAGACTTCTTCGCAAAACTTTCTCGAAATGAACAACTGTCCAAGACTCGAGAATATCAGAAAAAAATGAATCTATTTGCTGGTATCCGAAACCTAAAAAATAGTTTCCCAGGGGTTGTAATTGTACTAGATCCTAAGAAAAATAAAACAGCAATCTTAGAAGCCGAAACTAATAAAGTCCCTCTAATCTGTTTCACTAATCTTAATACTGTGCTTTTACCACAAGATTTAAGTACCACAGTAACATTTAATAACACTTCGTTAAACGCTGTCGATTTATTATCTGGAAAATTACTTGAGTCATATAATCAAGGTGCAGCTGATGCTTTAGCTCTAACTGAGGCGCGAGACAAGGATCAAAAAGATAAACCAAAAACTACATTTAGACCTCGTGTCAATTAATCAAATAACTTTTTATTTAAAATAATATTATGGCTTGGCAAAAAACCAAAATCTGTCTGATTGGTACAGCAGTTAATGAAGAAACAGGAAAAAAAGTAACTTTTAGATACTTAACAAAAAAGTCTAAAGCAAAAAACAAAGCAAAAAGTGGTCAAGTAACCAAACTTACCCTAAAAAAATATCACCCAGGTCTAAAACGACATGTTACCTTCACAGAGACAAAAGTTGCTTGGAAGTAATTTTTAGCAAAATGAATATAAAATATAATTATGACTCTAAAAAAATTCAAAGCAAAAACTCATAAATCTTCAAAGAAGCGTATCAAAGTAACCAATGGCGGAGACTTATCAAAAGGAAAGTTAATGATAGCTAAGTCTTTTAGACAACATCGTATGATTGGAAAGTCAAGATCTCGAGTCTTGAAAGGGCGAAAATACACAGAACTACACAAGTGTTACGATAAGCTAAAAGCAATTATCTAATATCACTTAATTTTTAATGAAAGATCTTTTTTTGATCTTTTTTCTTTTGGAGATATCGCATAGTGGTCTAGTGCGCTCGCTTGGAAAGCGGGTATACTCTAAAAGGTATCGAGGGTTCGAATCCCTCTATCTCCTCCATATAATACACCAATTACAATTTTTTCCTAGTTTTTAGCCCATTTTGGGCTATTTTATTTCTATGACCGAAACTCACAAACAAATTATAATCTTAACAGATGCCAACACCGAAGCGATTATGGCAGAAGGACATCTCGGAGTCAATATGCTAGATATAGACGATGTTTATTACTTTGGATTTCAGTCCGAGGCTAATCCAGATGGATTTAATCTTGATAACTTGTCTAAGCCAAAGATTGGTGAACAGATGCAGACAGATCATATCGGTTTAAAACAATATTATTGTCTGGCTAGTGAACCAACTTCAAAACCACTTTTTTGGATCTATACTAAGATTAGTGACCCAGCTAAGAATCAGTTTCTTAGTACTGTCGCCCTAAAAAAGACCCAGCATAAGGAATCCCCAATTCTCATTACTAAGCTTTGGGAATAATTTTTTTTAGTAGTAATAGCTACTCAACATACCCCCAGTAACTGGGTAAGGTGCACCAGCTGGGTCGTATTTTAATTGGTTTAAGTTGTTAAGATCAAGTCTCCAAGTCTGAATATTGGCTATTAGATTTGATAATTGCTGTGTTATATTCCCTATGGATAAGAGTTTCGGAATTTCGCTAATAGAAACCCATTTACTATTAGGATTGAGAGCTGTGATATCATCCAAGATATCGTCGTCTGCCTTGAAGACTAATACTCGACCCATAGCAGATTTCTCTTCTTGGATATATTTAATCCTTTGTAAGTCAATTTCATAATCGGGAACACCAAGGTAATTAGCCAGCCAGAGATGGGCATCTTCAGTAGAGCTTGCAACCTCTTCGTGAAGCACTTCCCATTGTTCGGTTAATTGATTATTGTCTTTGATTTTTTGGTTTAGCCCCTGCTTAAAAAGTAGGAATAGATTTTTGTCATCTTCACGATGAGCATAGACCACGATGGTAGTCTTGAGATTGTCCGAAGTTTCTAGAGTAGGGTTATAAGTCATTAGAAAACAGTGATTTAAAAAACTAGTGATTTAGTGATGTTAAAAAATTACTATCTGAAATAGTGAAGATTATATCATAATCTGTCAAAGAAATTTCTGTTTTAAGCTCTGTTGCGATTTTTATTGATTATAACAATATAAATAATCAAGTTGAAATATAAAATTTTAAGTTATTTTAGATTTTTCTAACTTTGTTATTACTATTTTTAGCTTTTTTTAGGGGTTTTTTCAACTAATTAAAATTATTATTTTAGGATATGGTAGTTGTTAGGTATAGCCAACCCATCTCCCATCTAGCCACTACACTCTCCACCCTTGCCTAAATTCCTAATATCCCATTACTTATCTAAATATGAGCAGATACAGTAAT
>JAYWGL010000063.1:0-17212 GCA_043778275.1 Minisyncoccota bacterium | reverse complement strand
ATGTTATTCTAAAACTAAAGAAATGCTTGATATTTCGTTAAAGCTAATGATTCATAGATTTAATAGTATCTATAGTTGTTAAGCAATGCCAGATTTTTTAATCTGTCGGATTCAGCCTTGCAAGCTTTTTTGTCAAAAAGAATAAAGAAGGTTAAGGCAACCTTTTAGTTTTATAAAAAAACTATACCCTAATTTTTAGATACTCTATTTTTTTACAATCAGCTTGTTAATCCGATTAAAAAATAATTAATTAAAATGTTAATGTCAAAATTACTTTACCCCAATTAATCTAAAGAAGCTATGCATTCTATCAGAGCTATTTATCCCTTCATCATATACAAAATTGTTACTAAAGTAGGAAAGGGTTTTTTGGAGGTTTTCATCGTTCTTAGTAATATAAAAATACTGATAAGGAGCTCTGGTATCCTGGAATCTCACCACGAATTCAAAGCAGTCTCCCAATTCTACGACAGACCAAGCAACTAGATTAGCCAGCTCAGATGTATTGCTATCTATCCGAACAGTCTCATTCTCATCATCAATCTCAAGCTTAACCATTTTAGAAGGTGCGTTCAGGGTATAGTATATGATACCGAAACATATCCCAATAGTAAGTAATACTAAAATGTCGTTTTGGATCACTGTTATGAGAGCTGTGATTATGTTCCAGCTATTGGCAGCTAAAACAAAGAAAAGATAAAAAATAAATGGAATTCCAGCAGCTAACCCAAGCCAAAAAATTATAGTTCTCCCATTATTTAAAATTGGTCTCTTGTTAAGGATTGAGGCTTGAAACATATATTGACTTTTTGATAGAGCTGCTTTGATGCCACTTTTGTGCACTATATGTTTTATTATAATACACAATTATGATTTTATCAAACTAAGGGTTTTATATCGCTCTATTGCAAAACATTGCTATCTATCTTATTATCAAAGGCTTGGTTAGTTAGAGCCGAGCTTGGTGCGTCATATCGAGCGAAGAATTTGTCAGCATCGCCTTGAGTATTTTTGCTGTCTCCATCAATATCAGGGATACAGCCATTGAACAAAAGAGCCTTAATTGTGGCTTGCCCAGTTGGTAGGTAAACTGAATTGTCCTCGGCATATCTTTTAAACTGAGTTTTGGCATCGATAACTTCTAGCATACTTGCTTCGAACTTAGTTCGCCCGGCTAAGATGGCTTCACCGACTTGTCGACGCAGAGTAGGATCAGGCTTAGTAAATTCTTGGTTAAACTTGGCAGCAGCGTTAATAATCTCAGTAGTTGGTGCATTGCTTGGCTTGTCAATAGTTCCATTGGCATTTGGCTTACCGAAGATAGATTCTAAGGCGGTTCGATTAATTTCGTTAATTTCGGCAGTTCCAAGCTTTGAGTTAGTGCTTAATTCTTGAACTTTTAGGACTACAGATTGTGTATAAGTATTTTTGGCTCGGTCGAATTTACCATCTAAGTCTGCTTTACGCTTTTCACATTCACGGCGAACTATCCCGGCTTCTAACCCTTTATTAACTGTAGTTGAGAGGTCTTGACCTGCTCTTCCTGCCGATCCTAGCCAAGAACCAAGTGTTGGCAATACAAACATACCGAGAAGAATAAGAGGAACAATCCAGAAGAGTTGTGGGAGAAATTTTTTGAACATAAAAAAGTATTAGGCGAGGTGATTGGTTATTGATTATTGACTAAGAATTAATTTTTTAATGATATTTTGTCAACCTTGACAACCTCCTTGAACCCGTAGATATATTTAACTATGTCACAAGAGCTAATTCAAAAAAAATTTGTATCACCCTTCAAGCTATGGCTCGATAGCCAAAACCCAACACAAACAACCAAAACTAATCTACCAAACCCAAAAAAAACCAATCTAAAAACCAATCTAAATTACTATGAACTCCTTTCAGGTTTAAGTGGATTTATCCAGACCGTTCGCCAATATAAATTCCAATCTGGAGATATTCATATAGCAGATATTATTGAGTACTACGACTTAATGCAATCTTCCAAGATAAAACTTCCCAATCATCTAAAAATTGAAACTAATTCAGGTAAAAAAAACTTACCAGTAGCCGAATTAATGACAGCTCATAAGTCCAAAGGGTTAGAATTTGATTATGTGTTTATTCTCAACTTTGATCATGCTAGTTGGTTTACGGACAAAGGTTATAACAACAAATTAAAATTTCCAAAGACCTATCAACTAGAAGCCGAACAAGACGATATTGACGATCGCCTCAGACTTCTCTATGTGGCAATGACCAGGGCGAAAAAAAAGCTTTTCTTACTCAAATATAACCTAGATAGCAAGAATAAACCCACGGAGAATATTCCTTATATTGATATAGATTACCAAGAGGTTAAAAATCTAAAACATAACAATTTACAACATATAGAAGAAGTTTATAATCGAGTGAATCATCTTTTGCCAATCTCACTATCTCAAAAAGACTTCTTTGCACCGATTTTACGAGATTATAAAATGTCAATTACCCATCTCAATAATTTTTTGGATGTAACGCGAGGTGGGCCAGGGCATTTCTTTGAGATTAATTTGATTCGATTTCCACAATCTAAGCACAGTTCAGCCAGCTTTGGAACTAGTATGCACGAAGCCATTCGATATTATTACCAGTATTACAAAGATCACAAAAAATCAGCTACCCTAGAAGAGGTCTTAGCCCAATTTAAGACCAATTTAAGACAGCAAGGTCTCAATAAAACTGATTTTGAGAACGCCATACTAAAAGGTCAAGAAGCTTTACCGATTTATTACAATCAATTCCAGAGTCAATTACAAGGTAATTACAAATTAGAAGAAGATTTCAAGTACCAAGATGTTCGACTTGGGGACGCGATTATAACTGGAAAAATTGATAAAATGGAATTCGATGTTAGTGGTAATATTATTGTAACCGACTTCAAGACTGGCGCTGCTAAGACCAAATGGGATAACTCTCAAGACAGCGACAAAATAAAAATGTCATCATATTCAAGGCAGTTAGAATTCTACAAGTTACTAGTAGAAAACTCCAAATATAATTTTGGACGAACGGTAACTCTAGGGCGACTCGAATTCTTACAACCCCCCGACCCAAAAAGCCCAAACTCTTATATTGTAACTCTCGATAAAGACCTAACCAACCAAGAACCAATCCAAAAACTAAGCAAATTAATTGAAATCGTCTGGAAAAAAATTCAAGAACTCGAATTCCCTGATACTTCTCATTATAGCAAGGATCATTCTGGTATCGAAGCATTTATTGAGGATTTATTAATTGGCAAAATCTAATAAGTACAATCTAAAAAAATTGACATTAAAATCAATTCAACCTAATTTTTACCAAAGAAACAATTCAGATCATATCTATGCCAGAAGGAGCCAACTTTGAGAATCTAGCTAATAGCGTAAGTAATAATGTAGATACTAGCACGCCCAATCAAGTTGGGATGTCACCATCTCAAGAACGAGAAAAACGCCACAGGCAGATGGTCTCTAACTCTCATTCCATCCGCAAAGCCTCAGCCAAGATCATCACTACCAGACAAGAGTTCAAAGAATACCTAATGAATCAAGGACTAGATCTTCTAACTTCGGCAATAGAATTTCAAAAAACTGGTGATTTCATTCTCTCAAGTTGGGTTATCTATCCCAAGCACCAAGACTTCAAAGAACCTCTTGGAGAATTCTTACTCCGTTACCCGCAGCTACAACAAGCCGCCAAATTAATCCGAGAGGCTCTAAAACCCTTCCAAAAAGATATTAAGGTTGTTGGGACTTTTCAGTAACTAAGATTCCAAGTAATTCATTTAGAGGCATTATAAGGTCTGAGCTTGGATTATATTGATCGAAGTAATCTAGAACTTTATTGATGTATCCCTCTGTCCTGTTAATCATCATAATTGCTTTTGCAAAGCTCAGATCCTGGATATTACCAGATTCAGCAAAGCCTTGAACATACTGTGTACAGACTTCTTTAGTGGTTTGCTTGCCTCGATTTTGTAATTCTTTGACTAATTGCTTTAGCATTGATTGGTTCTGCGGGGTATTTAAAAGGTTAATTAGATCAATACACCACGCTTTGTCTGATTGAATCTTGATATAATCTAAAAGCCCAGGGATTATTCCTGTTATATCCATTAGACCCTGATTTCTTAATTCTTGTATTCGAGTACCTATAATTGTTACTGACATCTCTATCGGTGTAACTAAATTTATTGGAGCGCTGTGATCTTGATTACATATTTCTTTAAATCTCTTAGCAAAGGTTAAATACTCACCTCTTTGAAAACCCTTTACACATTTTGCACATTCAGGATTAATTAGTACCATACATTCTATTGGGCTGATTGTAACAGGAACTATATATTTAAGCTCTTCATCGCTAAACCTTCCTTGAAGCTGGGCAAAAGTATTAGCAAGTACCTGGTCACCATAAGACAGTCCAAGCATATTAGCTACCTTCGGCTTCGGGTCTGCAAATAGAACATACCCACCAAGATTAAGAGCAAGTTCAGCCAGTGGACCAGATTTTATTACATTGGTTTTGCAGATTTGGGCTACTAATTCATCTATCGAACTATCAGGAGACAAACTGGAACTAAATAACATTGGTGAAATACAATTGAGAATCACAGTTTCCTCGCACCCTAATTCCAATATAAGATCCATCGTTAATCCAATTACAGCATTGGTCTTTGCCATTGCCTCCAAGACTGTTTTTTGATTTTCTTTTCCCGACTTAACATATTCTCTAAATTGTCTCCAGACCAACGCCTTAACTAATAGTTCTTCATACCTTGTCTGATCCCCCGCAATTGCTCTAACCTCTTCAATCTCAAGTGGACATTGTAAGTATAGAGCCGCCGATAATACTGTATTCTCTCGCTCACCTCTTGGAAGAACCTCGGTTATGCTAAAACTCGCCTTTTTACCAGTGACAGTTATGTAACCATCTTTATCAATCTCGGATAAATAATCTTTAATCGCAACAAAATCAAGAACGTCCTTGGTTAAGACTCCGATCTCATCACCTCCAAGACCTACTAAAATAGATGAATTAATAGCCTCACCCAGAACTTTTGAGAATAATTCACTGAGAATTTTGAGTACGCTATCACCTTCTGCACGAGGCATCAGACCCAAACCTTTGGCATCTAGAATTAACATCTGAATCTTATTCTCATCACCCTCTTCTAAGGTGAGATTTTCAATACTGAACCCACCATCAAAAAATGCCGAAAGTCTCTCTCTGGTTTCTAAGCCTAACAGATTTTTTGTTAATGCCTCTTTCATGACTACCATAATATCTTGATTGTCTGGATCTTTAACCCCCCTACTTTCAAGAAAATTTGAGATTGTCATAAGTGAGTCGAATGAGTCAATTGGATTCACTCGTCTTTGCTTTAACCTCCTTTCTACATAAGTTAAATTAGTTTGATTATTTGGATCTCTTCGATCTCCGTCTCTTTCTATAAATGATGTTTTTGAGGTATTTAATTCAGTCATATAATCAATATTAGTAACAGTTTTTTTATTTTGTCAAGCTATTAATCTTATAGCTATAAGAATATATAGTCAATTTAATAAAATTTATAAAAAACTTTTGATTTGTGTGATATTGAGTAATAAGTTATTAACTGTCAAGCCCCTCCATCATAATCTCGGCTTCGTTGACTGGAATCACCCAAACCTCACAATTACTTTTTTGGCTGCTAACTAGCTGAGGGACTAGTGTTTCATTGGCTTGAATATTTAACTCCGACTCCAAGGCAATTCCCAGGATATTCAGTTTCTTAATTACCAAATCTCGAATAATATCGGAACCCCCTCCAATCCCACCACCAAAGGCAACAGCCCCAAAGCCGCCAAAACGTAGCCAATAATTCCCAATGTACCCAACAATCGAATCAACAAACATTTCTAAAGCTTGCTTACAATCAGGATTATCTAAATTAGCTAGAATTAACCTCATATCACCTTGATACTCTTGACCTGCAAGAGCGAATAAGCCAGATTTATGATGTAAATCATATTGAAGCGATGCCGTCGTTATCTCAGGTCGATTAAGTAGATGAATTATAGCCCCTGAATCTATATCCCCAGAGCGTGTGGGCATAATAAGACCGCCGCAAGTCCCAAAACCCATAGAATTAACCAAGGGAACTCCATCCTCAAAGCCTGTAATTGAACATCCACCACCGAGTTGAATTGTTAGGATTTTAGTAGCTTGGGGCAAGTATTTGAGTTGGTTTAACATACTTTTATGGGCTAGTCCGTGATAACCGTAACGACGAACTTGATAATCTTTTTCCCAAGATTTTGGAATTGCCAATCGATAATTAGATTCTGGAATGTTTCTATAAAGATAATTATCAAAAACTAAAAATTGGGTCATATCTGAATTAAGCCCCTGAATAAATTTAATAAATCCTAGGCTTGCAGGGTTGTGCAGCGGTGCAAAATCACTAGTGTCATCTAGCCTATCCAATAATTGATCACGGACTTCAAAAAGGTTAGTATCCTGAGATTGCAAAACATCTATAGGGGCAAAAACAACGCGATGTAGAACAGTTTTTATTGACTCTACTTTAATTTCATTTTGATTACAAGTAACTAGTATAAATTGCCAAATTTCTACCCAATTAGGGCTTTGATCAATTGATCGTTGGATTTTTAGCCTGCACTCAGAGTTATCAGTATCATATAATTGATATTTTAGACTGGTGCTTCCAAGATTAACAATCAGGATCATATAGCCCAGCTTATCTTAATGCACATCTCTGGTCAAATTACTTTGACAGGTTTATAAGACTTTGTTATAATATTGGCACTAATCCTCTAACGATTCACAACCAAAAAACCTGCCTCCTAGTCACTTTTTATGCTAATATTGCCCTCTCTTCTAGAATATAGTACCTTTGATCTAGATCGCAGGATAAAAAAACTAAGCCAGCTTAACAAAAACGAAATACATATCGATACCGTCTGCCAAAACTTTGCCCGTAGCCGCAACATTATGATGTCTTTATCAGTCAAGACAGTCCTAGAACATCTACTTGAGCAGCTAAAACACAAGTCTTTACTTGTAACCATTCATATAATGGGCGATATAGAGGATCTTGTCTTGGTTTATCAGTTCTTTGCTGGGTATCACTTTGAGCCTAATTGGCAATACCGTATCTATTTACCACTCAATTCTGAATTAGCTTTTGTGAGCCTGGAGACTATGACTAATGTTCGTATCGGTAATTGGTTAGATCTTAATCAATGGAATATTGCTACTGATTTTGGACAATACATTTACTCCACTCTTCTACTTATGACCGTGAAAGCTGGCTTGAGTGGTCAGACTCTACTATCCGAAACTAAGCAAGATGCCTTTGAGCTGGCTATAAAAAATCCTAACATTAATTTTATTTTTGATGGTGGTTGGTCTTGCCTTTTTGACACTGATGTTGAGAACGTGGATCTAGTAAGTTATACTAGCTATTGGCGTAAAAATAGCTAAAAAGTCTTAAGTAAAGACATTGACAGCCTGCAATAAATCTGCTATTGTTAGTTTATATTTTGGTGTAATTTTAGTTAAGTTTTAGTAAGCCAGAAGCTGGCAATTAGTTATGAGAGGTACTTTTACTTTTTTATACTTGGTAAATGGGGCTGAGCAAAATATCACAATACTCTACGCTAACCCATTTGTTCATATATTATCACTTGACCCCCAATCCAAGGCTCAGGTGTTTAATCTCTGTGCCCTGAGCTATATTACAGGTATTTTAGATCAGCAACATATCTTATATTCCAACCTCAGACTTTTATCAATGAAGTTTGTCGCCTAATCTCTGGTCTAATCAATGATAACTAATCACTGTTGACATACATCATTTTTTTGATTTTATTTTAGTTATAAATCGTAGTTATAAATCCATAAAAAAATATAACATAAACAAACAGCCTCGTGTCCAGCTCTCTCGAAATTGTTAAAGTACTTATATACACAGTTCTATCCTTCCTGTTTGCTTTGGCTTGGAGTCCGAGTCTAATTAGACTTCTTCGTTGGCTTCGCTTCTGGAAAAAAGAGAAAAAAAATATCAATGTCAGTGGAACCAAATTCACAGACCCGACTTTAATAAAATTCTTCGATCATACCGAAGTCAAAATCAAAATTCCCCGAGGTGGTGGGCTAGTTATCTGGGTGACGGCAATATTTTTGGCTACTTGTTTTTGGATTTTACTTAAGGCAGACCCAAGTAATAAACTCTTTCAATACCTTAACTTCGTCTCTCGCTCTCAGACTTTCATCCCACTGGGAACCCTTTTCTTTGGAGCTATTCTTGGCTTCGTAGATGATGCCCTTGCCACACTTGAGTCAGGTGGTAATTACAAGGCAGGTGGACTCAAACTCTCGCAGCGTATTGGTTTTATAACGTTCTTTAGTACTGTAATCGGACTATGGTTCTACCTCCAGAACAAAATTACAGTTTTGAGCTTCTTTGGAACAAGCTTCGATCTTAGTAATCTCAGTGGTCTCAATTTAGCCTGGCTAATAATTCCGATCACAGTTCTAATTCTTAATGTGCTGTGGACTTCCTCGGTTATTGACGGATTTGATGGGTTGGCTGGCTCAGTGTTTGTACCGATTTTTATCACCTTCGCGGCTATTAGTTATATTAAGGGTTATTATGACATCGCTGTCTTGATGGGGGTCTTATCTGGGGCGACAATGGCATTTTTGTGGTTTAACATTTCCCCAGCCAAATTCTATATGGGAGACACAGGATCAACTCCGTTACTTCTTACACTTGGAGTCGTAGCAATCCTGACAGACACACTATATTTATTACCCATAGCAGGAATTACACTAATGGCAACAACTTTCGGAAATATAATCCAAGTAAGCTCCAAAAAAATCTTCAAACGCAAAGTTTTCCACGCCGCTCCAATCCATCATCACTTCGAATCAATAGGATTAAAACGAGATCAAATTGTCTTTAGGTATAGTCTAATTACTATCGGGATGTGTACTCTCTCAATTGCTATTGCGTTGTTGTTGAGGTAGTAAGGCTAAATATACTAATTTTTAAGCACTTTAAGAATCTGGGGAATTTTAGTTCTGTTTTCAAGTAGAGCTTTTTTATTATAGTTAGAATATAGAGCTGAACTAGGTCCACCATCCAGCATTAGGAAATTGTCAGCCCTGTAAGACTTAGCTTTCTCAATCATCTCACCTTGAGTCTTTGCAACTCCTGTAATTATATAAATTACATTTGGTTTGCTACTAGTAATTGCTACAAAGGTTCGGTTTAAACCTGAGTCTTTACTGGCACTAATTGTTTCTGGATCTAATGAAACAAACCCAAATTCCGCCTCTTTGAATTGAGGGTCATCCTTACCTTTGTAAGGTTCTATCTTGCATTGATTTTGATAACAGATTAATATTTTTTGACCGTTTGGATTTGGGTAAGTATCAATACTGCTAATATATTCAAATTTCGGTATAAAGCCTTGACGACTGCTAAATGACAATTTAGTTGGGATACCGCTAATATCTTCAAAGAAGCCAGCATTAACGAAACTGACTACATTTCCACCATATTCAGATTGATTTGCTTTGACTAATTCATCAATAGACTGAGGTTGAAAGAATTCTCGATTAATCACCTCTGATGTATTTTGAAGTGACAGATGATAATCATTCAAATTAATCTCTTGAACAAAAAAATTATCGCTGCCTGTTAAAGAGTAACCAGGTAAATCTCCAGTCTTGATTAGATTTTTATTTGAGTTGGTAGAATTTTGTTTTTTGAGCTGTAAGTTTAGATTGGAAACAGTAAAGTACCCTCCCAGTCCTAAAACTATAACAAATAGAGTTATTAAACAAATAATTATTTTCTTATATTTCATATTGAGTTCATTAGTATTTGGTGTAATCTTACAAATCCACAGCCGCCCCGCTCTTCCCGTCCATCATTTCGGACATATATTTAGCGTTGAGTTGGGCACTTAGGTGGGCTTGATCGGATTGACATTGGTGATATATCTCAGCAATCATTGAGTGGACTTTGGCAGGATTCGGGACATTGTCAAAGACGAAGCCTCCTGTAATGGCATTGCTTTTTTGGGTATCGGTGGCTACTTCGGCAGCAGTCTGGACGCTAACATTACCATAATCGAAGATGGCTCCCCAGACTCCATTTTGCTTGTAGCTAATATCTTCTACTTTTTCTATTGCCAACTCGTTGACCTCGCGGCTAAAGAGGGACTTCTGGTCTATGTCAATTAGACGCTTAGAAGTTACAATCTGAAGGGATAGATAATAATTATGTACCTGATAAGCAAAGGCAACTATAAGCATAGAAACCACAGTAAAGAACATCACATTAGCCAAGCTCTTAAGTATTGCAGGGGCGGCAGTTGCCCCAACCAAAAAATTAACGACAAAAAGCACTCCTGTAATCAAGAAAAAAGACAATGCCCGAAAGCCAAGTAGTAGTATGTCTTCTCGGATAACTAGGATTATATCTTCACTATTCTCAATCTTGTTAGGTAGAGATCGCTGCCCCCAGATTAGGGAGTCATCTTGGAATGTATCTTCAAGCTTAATCATAAAAAAATCTTACTTGATTAAAGCCTTATCATAACTTTGGCTCACGAAATCCCAATTAATATAATTAAAGAATTGATCAATATAATCACCTCGCTTGTTCTGATAATCTAGATAGTAAGCGTGCTCCCAGACATCCATCGTCATAATCGGCGTAAAGCCATGAAATAGAGGATTATCAGCGTTGCTTGACTTCTGGATGGATAAATTACCTTGACTGTCCACAACTAACCAAACCCAACCTGAACCAAACTGAGTTAGACCAGCTTCTTTCCAGAGCTTCTTAAACTCCTCATAACTCCCAAAGGTATCAAGAGCCTTACCAAAGGCTTCACTCATCTTGGCACTGGATGAGCCTACAAGGGTAGTAAGACTATTCCAGTATAGATTATGATTATATACCTGCCCTGCATTGTTGATTACAGCTTGCTTCTTGGCTTCTGGGACTGTATTAATATTCTTGATCAGATCCTCCAGAGACTCGAACTCAACCCCACCGACTTGAATCTCGGGTAATAGGTTATTAAGATTAGTTAGATAAGTCTGGTGATGCTTATTGAGATGAATATCAACTGTCTGGGAATTGATAAAGGGGGCTAAGTCATTAACACCAAAGCTAAGAATAGGTAAAGTAATATTAGTAAGCATAAAGATAGGATTAAAAAACAGTACTACTGGTTTATTCGATACTAAAAAGATATTTTATCTTAGCTGGATTGTCAACCCCTAGTCAAAAAATAAAATCTTGATTAAAATCATTAGTAATAACTAAGTTTAAAAAATTAAAGATTTTTCTATGACTAACCTCACTTTGACTAATGAAAACATAGCTCAAGAAACCCCGCAGCAAGTCCAGACTCGCCTAGCTCAAGTATCACAAGGGCTTTGGCAAGGGTTACTTCCTCATATCCAGTACTTCGATAAAGCTGGTCAAGAACTTGTAGAACTGGCTTTTACTCAGATGGTCTTGGCGCATAGTACCGACAGGCGAAAAAGTGGTGAGTTCTATATAATTCACCCAGTGGCAGCCACCATCACCCTAGCTAAGATGAAGATGGATTCTTCGACAATTGTAGCCACCCTCTTACACGATGTACCTGAGGATACTAAGGTTACCCTAAAGGATCTTGCCAAGGACTTCTCCCCAGAAATTATCTTCTTAATCGAAGGGGTTACCAAATTATCTAAGATTCGCTATGAAGGCGAGCAATTATACGCCGAGAATCTACGAAAAATGTTTGTTGCTATTAGCAAGGACCTCCGAGTAGTGTTTATCAAACTAGCTGATAGGCTACACAATCTATCAACCCTTACCCACCTCCGCCCTGATAAGCAATACAGAATCGCACTTGAAAGCTTAGAAATATACGCCCCAATTGCTGAGAGACTCGGAATTAGTAGCCTGCAAAACGCTATCGAAGATGAAGCCTTCCAATATGTCTATCCTGATATTTATACTAAGTTTATCACTGATTCCAATATCGAGATTGACAGGCGTAATACGATTCTTGATCGCGTTCTAATCAAGACCAAAACTGTCTTAGCCAATCACGGAATTGCCGCCGAAAAAGTCTATGGACGCTCAAAAAAATACTACTCCCTCTTCAAAAAACTAGATAACAAAAGTGATTTGACTAAAATATATGATCTTGTAGCCATTCGTATAATTACCCATAATATTGAGGATTGTTATTATACATTATCTTGCCTCCAACAAGAATTCGAGATTATTAGTCATCGAACCAAGGATTATATCACCAGACCAAAAGCCAACGGATATCAATCCCTCCACCTTACAGCATACGATCCTGAGTCTAAGACCTACTTCGAATTCCAGATTAGAACCCAAGATATGCATGAATTTGCGGAATATGGAGTCGCTGCCCACTTCGCTTACAAGGGTCAACAACGAGGACAATCTGCTAGTCAATTCGTTAATAACGAGAATCTAAAATGGATAAAAGAACTAGTTGATATCGGTCAACAAGAGCTATCAAGCGAGGAATACCTTGCTAAGGTTCGCTTAGATTTGTTTAACGATCGCATCTTTGTTTTTACTCCTAAGAATCACACAATTGACCTGCCGATGGGATCTACACCACTGGATTTTGCTTTTCGAATCCATGAGGATATAGGGAGTCGAACAATTATGGCAAAGGTAAACAATCACATAGCCAGATTAAGCGACACCCTAAAAAATGGTGATATGGTAGAGATCCTAACAGACAAACGCCAGCGACCTAATCCAAGCTGGTTAGAATGGGTCAAGACCAAATCAGCTCGATCGCATATTAAGACATATTTAAGGAATGGGGATAAAGACTAAAGCTTGCCAAAAATATGTTTTAGGTTTTTAATTTCTTGAATATCACCAAAGCATTAATTTTTTATGGCTAATTTTATCGCAGATCTCACTCAAGAAGAGTCGCTTAGACAGCAAAATACTCTTAACCTCATCGCCAGCGAAAACTATCCTTCGCCAAAATGCCTAGAATTAATGGGGAGTAAGTGGAGTCTCAAGTACGGTGAGGGTTACCCTGGTAAGCGATATTACGCTGGTAATAAGTTAGTTGATGAGTTAGAAGAGTTCGTCGCCCAAAAAGCCCTAGAAGTCTTCAAAGCCCAAGATGAATATGGGGTAAATTTACAATGCTTGAGTGGGAGTGTTGCTAATAGCTTGGTCTATCTAAGCTGCCTTGAGCCACAGGATAAGATATTAAGCTTAAGCTTAAGCGAGGGGGGGCATCTGTCTCATATGCACGCTACCAGTAGCTGGAACAAGTTTTTTGTTCATCAGAGTTATAACTTAACAGAGGTTAAAGAAAAAGACTGGGAAATTAACTTAGAGGGCTATGAAGCTCGGATAGTAGAATTCCAACCTAGGCTCGTAATTATTGGGTTTTCGTCATACCCAAAACAATTTGACTTCCCACAAATGTGTAGAATTGCCCATAAATATAATTGTTTAGTACTTGCCGATATCTCTCATATTAGCGGATTGGTTGCTAGTGGACTGCATAGTAGTCCTTTTGGTTATGGGATTGACGGGGCTGACTTTGTAACGACCACAACTCACAAGACTCTTCGTGGCCCACGAGGGGCAATGCTCTATGCTAAGAATTATCGCCCAGATTATGCCAGCAACCTCCCCAATAAAGCCCTAATTGATATAGTTAATCGTACAGTTTTCCCAGGGCTACTTGGCGGACCAAACTTCTCCCAGATAGCGGGAATTGGTCAATGTTTACTTGAGATTCTAGGTCAAGAACAGTACCCAGATAAGTTCACATTTTTGGAATACAGCCAGAGAGTACTCAGTAATACAAAGCTTCTCGAGACTACACTAAAAAGACTAGGGCAAAATATCGTTTCACCTACCGAAAACCATCTATGTCTTATAGAACTAAAAGAGAATTATGATAGCCTTCTTATACAAGAGGAATTAGAATCCGTTGGGATAATCACTAATCGCAACACAATCCCAGGGGACAAGAAGACACCTTGGAAACCATCTGGTCTAAGACTAGGAATGGCAGCTCTAACCAGTCGAGGCATAACCGAAGAGCAGACTATAGAACTTGCCAACATCATTAACGAAACTATTGAGAACCTAACCCCAAAGCATATCCTGATTGAAAGAGTTCACAGCCTAGTAACTAAGCTAAATTGGTGGTATGATAATGAAGATACCAAAAATGACAACTTTGATCTTTTAGAAGAGATTAAATTTGAATAATTCTTTTTATAGGTGCTTTTTTAGAGTATTAGTTAGATATTGACCTGTGTAGCTCTCTGAGATTTTGGCGATTTGTTCTGGTGTTCCAGTGCCAACTATCAACCCACCTTTGTCTCCACCTTCTGGCCCAAGATCAATTATCCAGTCCGCTGTTTTGATAACATCTAAATTATGTTCAATTACCAGAACCGTATTGCCTTTGTCCACAAGCTTGTGCAACACTCCTAGAAGCTGCTTTACATCTAATGGGTGAAGTCCAGTTGTTGGCTCATCAAGGATATATAGAGTATCCCCAGTTCCGATCTTACTTAATTCTGTTGCAAGCTTGATTCGCTGAGCTTCTCCCCCTGATAAGGTTGTGGCTGGTTGACCAAGTGTTAGATAATCTAGCCCGACGCTATGCATAGTATTCAATCTTCTAAAAATTGTCGTGTGATTCTCGAAAAAGACTAAGGCCTCAGCTACGGACATCGCCAAAATATCTGCTATATTCTTATCTTTAAACTTGATTTCGAGAGTTTCTTTGTTGTACCTTTTGCCTTCGCAGTCTTCACAAGTAACATAGACATCTGGTAAGAATTTCATCTCAACCTTGTTTACTCCATCCCCTTCGCAGCTTTCGCATCGACCTCCAGGTACATTAAAACTAAATCTTCCTTGTAAGTAACCACGAGCACGAGACTCTGGTAACTCGGCAAATAAGGTACGAATAGGATCGAATAGCTTAGTATAAGTAGCTGGGTTAGATCTGGGAGTTCGACCAATTGGACTCTGATCAATAATAATAGCCTTATCAATATTTTCTAACCCAAAGATTTCGCTATGTTCACCAACGCTAAGCCTTGAATCATAAAAGTAATTCATTAAGTAATTACTCAAAATATCATTAATCAATGTTGACTTACCACTACCAGATACTCCTGTAATAGCTACAAAGCACTTAAGAGGTATCTTCACTGAGACATCTTGGAGATTATTTTCTTTGGCACCTCGGATCTGGATATAAGGAGATTCGTTCTCAAGATCTTTTATAGATTGGGCTTCCATATTATCTGTAGAAGGGGCTTCTTCGATGATTTTTTGGATCATCTTGATATTTCTAGTTCTAAGGCTTGCATCGACTCCGATAGCGTGGCTGGCAAGTTTGGTTACTTCGGCTTTGTTTCCTGTATCTTCTAGGTATTTAATTAGATCGATATCTAGATTAAGATGATGAAGAAGATTGGCATTTAGGTTTTTGGAATCGGTCTTTTGGCTCATAAGAAGATACTGACATCTTTAACAGGTTTTGACAAATCTGGGGATGGCTCACTAGTTGCAAGATCAGTTTTTTTTGGTCGGGGAGTACGACCTCGTCTTGGTTTTTTTGGGGCTAACTCGGATATTTCGGCTGAGATTTCTGGTTGCGGTGCTAGAATTGGCTCTACTTTTGGCTCTGGTTGGACTTTAGGATTTTGGTCTGGCTTAATTTCTTGAGCAGTTTCTGTGTTATAGAATTTTATAACTGAGGGTTGGTTGCGGCTATTGTATCGAAATTGCCGAGGTTTTTCCGTGACTTCTTTTTTGGCTGCTGGTCTTGGCTGGTGATTCACTTGTGGAGTTACAGGGTGTTCCTCACCATCGCCTGGGTGCATCGGAGCAAATAAACTAGATTTTAGAAGATTGATATAGGTCATCTTACCCTTGGCTGTCTTATTGAGCCACTTGGAATAGCTTTCACGATTAGGAATAAGAAGGTTTTTTAGTTTACCGTTGCTATTAAGATGTCTGATCAACGGTGTAAAATCACCATCACCCGTTACAACTATAGCTTGCTGGTATTCGTTATAGTCTAGCATTGCCTGCATTACAAGTTCCACGTCGCAGTTACCTTTGATATGCTCTTCAACTTCGCTAGTTTCTCGAAAGACTAGAATATAACCTTGCTTCTGCAAATTACTATAAATCTCTTGATTCTCTTGGATATAACCCATAAAAAGATAGGCAATTGTTACATTGAATTCGGCTCTAAGGTATTGGCGGAATTTTACATAGTCGAGCTTCCAGCCCCAATGCTTTGAGGATTGGTGAAGGTTTTGAGCGTCAATATAGGCGTATGTAAGCTGGTCATTAGTGTGACTAATAGGAGCTACGGCTTGGCTATTAGTTTTTTTGGTGTATTTCATTATTAAAAATTCTTAAAAATCTTATTTGATTGAGTTGATTGGATTGAGGTTGGTAACTATTATCGAGGCTAATTGGAGCGAAGAAATAATATAAGTGAACCAAACTAGAATTGAGTTTTGGCTGAATTGAAGGAATAGATTGCTAAAAGGAATAATCATCGCCACTATCATCAGGCTAAGCAAGGCAGCTTTTGGTGAGAGATACTCGGCATTTGGGAATTTGACTTCGCGAGATGAAGCTAGTACGAAAAAAAGTACAATACCAACAATTGATAGGACAATATTAGGAGTGTTATTATTAGATATAAACCAAGGCACAACCATCAAAAGACCTGTGAGTGCGTAGTTAAAATAAATTAAAATCTGATAACTGATTAGATTCATATAAAATAGTCTGAAAAATTATTGTTTATGTTTGTATTGATTTACCCAAGTTTTGGCTTAAGTTCTTATAATCTTATATAAAACAAGTTGATTATTGTCAACGGGTGATTCTCCCATTCCAATCCAAAGTGCAACACGAAATATTCCAAAGTGCAACAACTGGTAACATTGTAGTCTTTTGTCAGTTGCCTTGGGTAATTCACTTCTTTTCTAAACTACTAAAGAATATTAGCCCCAATTACGATATTCTAACTTGATTAAAAACAAACAACAAAATAGGGATATTACCCTATGACAAAACAGAACAATATCCCTAATATAGGAG
>JAYWGL010000062.1:0-4897 GCA_043778275.1 Minisyncoccota bacterium | reverse complement strand
TCCTTTCATACTTGTTTATAGTTATACATATTTATTGATTTAATTCAACATCTTATTTAGAAGAGAATTATATGTATACTATAATGGTATTGGGTTAACTCCACCAGTAGTCAAAAAAAGTTACACAAAGAAAACTGCAATAAATACTGCCATTGAGTCTCTCATCGAATATTTTAAAGAGGGTAATGTCAAAAATCAAAAGGGTGAATATCCTCTCTACTCTTCTATGGAAATAGAAGTCGAGCTTGATCATAAATTTATTTTCAAACTCAAATTTGAATTACCAAAAGGATTGCCATTTTCTAAGATTGAATTGATAGAATCTAATCATCTTGAATCGTCGCTAAGGTGCAAAATTATTGACAAATGCAAAGAAGTTGGCTTACAAGAAGGGTTTGAAATTACATTAGCCCAATCTAGTATACCCGCAGAGGATATAAAAAAATGGCTTGAGGTAAATTACAAAGTAGATTACATAGATTTACCAAATGGCACTGATTATAAAATTCCAATTGGGCTTACTATAGATGATTTAAATAACAAACTACCTCTATATCTTGATTTTAACGACAAATCAGTAACACAAATGTATGTTGTTGGAACATCAGGTTCTGGTAAATCATCATGGTTAGAAATGCTTATAATCCAATTAATAAAACAAAACTCTCCAAAAAAAGTGAATATTATTGGGGTAGAACTTACAGGAAACACCTTTGATCCATTTTACACAAACTTTACTGAGTATTTACCATTGCTATTTAGAGATAAATTCCTCGAGAATAATCAAAAAATTAATACTAAAGATGTTGAGAATATAGCAAAACTCAAGGAGTATATAGATGAGGAGTTAATTAGAAGGATGGATCGATGCACCAAAAGTTCTAGCCGGGACATATTTGAGTATAATAGTAATATTAAAGATCCATCCGAATATACCCCTCAACTATTTGTGATTATAGATGAATACAGCGATTTAATAAAAAAATTAGATGATAACGCCTCTTTCAATTTTGGAAGTACCACGGTAAATTGGGCGAAAACTGCTAGAAAATATGGAGTTAGGTTTATTTTTGCGAGCCAAGAATCAAGTGATATTGATAAGGGTATAGTCAATAACTCTAGTTATACTGTAATATTTAAAGTAGCTTCAGAAATTGAATCCCAAATTGTACTCGATTCATCAAAAGCTCGTCATGTCAAATTAAAGGGTGAGGGTTATCTAAAAAGTAGTAATACTAATGAAATAATTCACTTCAGAAGCCCTAATTATGAGCTAAAAAATTATATCAAAGACCTTAATAATCAAAAAATAATTTATGATCAAAAATAATTTAAATACACCCTTAGAAATAAAATTAGAAAATACAAAATATCTAGAATCTAAAAAAAAGATTGATGAGATAGTTCAAAGTTACGCCAGCTCTGGTAAATTTAAAAAAATTAAATCTCTGGGTAATGAACAAGAAAGGTACAGTAAAGAAATTACAAATTCGATGGCTAAATATCTATTATTTGAAAATGTAAAAATAGATGTCCGAAATTACTGCGGCGAAATTATGACAAGACACACTTGTAATTTTATGATGGACTTATTCGATCAATGGGATAATATCTCCAGTAGTAAAAAAATTATAGTAGAAGCTCAAAAAATTGCCTCAACCATCCTAGGAGACCTAAATAAAGAGCTAAATACCACTGCTAACTCTATCAAGGACAAGGAAGAAGCTAGATATTACTATCAAGTTATAAAACTAGACTTTAACTCAGCACCACGAGTCAAAAAACAATCAATTTTGGAAATTTACTTACAATTAGAAGTCGTCTTACACGCTGATAATAAGCAAGGAAGCGCAATAACTGAAATTGACGAGAGTAAGAACTCTGATATAGCTGATTTCAAAGCTAATCTAATAAATCTAGTAACAAGCACATCAACTAGAGTACTTACAAACAATCAATTTGCAAAAAGTCTTATCAAGGCAAGGGAGTTAAATCAACAAGAGTTAGCCACTAATCGATTCCAACCTTTTTTGGAAGATTTTCAAACAATAATGAGAAACGATCCTGGTAAAAAAAAGCTTAATCAGCCCTAATTCACAAATGTCAAAAACCAAAATTGGCGAGAGACTCTTAGCAACCTACGGCCTAGTTTCCCAGATTCTAGTTTTAGTTGCCCTTGGATATGGACTTGCAAATTCAATTGCTTCATCTACAAACACACATACCCCATTTATAAATCCATTTGAAACAAATACCTTAACATTGCCCGTTGAACAATATTTGGCGGAACTTGAGTTTCGAGGACTCAAAGATGAGTTTGATCAGTTTAGTCCTGAGGATCAAGAAAAAATAATTAAGGCAATGGACGATTCTTTTAATACCTCTTTGGAAGAACTTCAACGCTTACTTGAGAGGGAGGAAGAGTCTGAAATAATCTTAGTTGGAGGTTCACCATATACTTTTAAAATTCCTCATACCTTTATTATTTGGTCTCAAAAAAAAGTTATATCCGAAGGGGGGAGTTTACTGTTAGAAGTTTTTTTGAAAAATTTAATATGATTCCAAAAATGGAGTGGCTATAAATTTTTGGATCTAACCTATAAAAAGCAAAAACCTCCTAAAAATAGGAGGTAAGGATTAGTTTTTTTATTTTAATGCTAATTAGTACTGGAGATTAGATGAGATAAACATTGTATCCGTCGTAAGCTTTTACGAATCCATTATAGGCATTTCGTAGGGTAGCGACTGGAGTATTAGCATCTTGATAGTAGTCTCGTAGTTGAGCCTCACTAGCTTGAGTTGCAAAAGATTGTCGAGGTCCATTAAGGTCTGGAACTTTCCATCCAGTGTTGCTTCCTGAGTAATTAGTTCCGCTCTTTGGACCGAATCTTTGACCGTTGTCATCACAATCTGTTTGAGCTGCTGTTTGACATGCAAAGCTTGCATCAGCTGTAAATCCGTAATAAGTGTAAGCTAGAACTCTTTTTGATAGGTCTTTTGCTGCACCTGGGTTAAAGGTATTAAACTCTTTTTTGTAGTAGTTAAGACATCTCTGGTAAGGGATTTCTGGAGCCAATCCTTTACATTGAGCTTCGCTAGGCATATCGGTGATGAAGAGGAATTGATAAACCTTAAAGTTTTGATCAACTTCGTAGATTCGACTTCCTGTATCTTTTCGACAAGTAGTTAACGGGTTCCTAGCATCGAATTGGCTTGCCGGAGCATCAATAACTCCATCAGCTAATGTTAGCTTTGATCGTACTGCAAATTGTCCATTGGCAGCTGTACATCGCCCTCCTTTGTAGATACAGTTATTTTGATTACTTGTAGCAGTACAAGGATTTCCTGTAGTTTGGTCAATATTTAGTCCATCTCGTCCAGTTGAGATGAATCTAGGAGCTCCACTTCGTACTGTATTAGTTCCATACATAGTAGCTAATTCGTTAGCGTTGTATAAATTTAGATGATTGGCTAGTTGGATTCGATCGTTCTTTTGACCAGCTTGTGCTGTTCCGTTAAGATCTACTGCGGCAAGGCTTTGAGCATCGTAACCACCATTCGCTGTTAGCCCAAGTACCGGAAGATCTCCAAGAGCAGACTTAGCCAGATCAGCAGGAGCACCTTTAGCTGTGTTGAAGTTCTTGTAGAGCGGTGTGTTTAGAGTTGTAGTTGCGTTGACACCATAGGTTGCATTGGTAATACCGCCCTTTGTATCATAGCTTTTTACGCCAGCACTTCTTGTGTAAGTTTTTGTGCCGTTGGTTGCTACATCTTCTTGATAGACACATTGCTTATCAATATATGGATTAGAATTGAAGCCAGCTGTCTTAGGTCCTTTTTGGTAATTCTGGTAGTCACTGACAAAGCGATCCCAGTCAAACTGCTTAACGCATACTTGCATATCGATACCGTGAACTGGAGTTGCTAGTTGAGTCTTAGCTCCAGCAGGGGTAACAGCTTGGGCTAGCCCAGGTACGCTTAGCTGAGTCATTATAAGACCCAAACAGAAAACATAACTGATTGATTTAATTGCTTTAGAAAGATTAAACATATAAAATATATAAAAAAATAATTTAATTAATGATTTACCTCTAAAATATAACATAGATTTATAAGATTGTCAAATAGATTTCAAATAGATTTGTTGGGTTTGATAGGGGTTTATAAGGATTCCTTTGGTTTTGGCTCGGTTATAGTAAAAACCACAGGAGAGTCAAATTTGTAAATAGCTGAAAATAAAATTGGGCAATAAAAAGACCCCCTGTATTAAGTACGAAACTTTTTTCAAAGAGGGTTGAGCGAATTAACCAGCGATTCGCAGCGTTTTCCTACTCGGGTTGGATTAGATTCGGCTAATCACCTATTTTTATTTACACAGTTAAAATTCTGTCTTATGAACTTTTAAACAAAGATAGTTTTTACCAACTCTACATAAGAGAACGAGTTGAAACTATAATTGAGTTTTTTTGGAAAGCAGTAGCCTGTTGCTTTAGAAAGGATACTTTCCGCAGAATTAGTAGACATTCGGGTCATGACCTAGATAAATTATTTCAAATTTATCGCTTTTTTGTTTAACTTGGTACAACAAAAGTAATTGGAGCTGTCCCAACAAGAAAAAAACTGAATTACTATTTGAGGTTAGAGAATTAAAACAAGTTTTCTTAGTTACTCTCTTATAACTAAGGCTTGAATCTTATGGTTTGGTACTATTAGCAAAAGCTAATGACCGACTCATGTTGTAGGTATATAAGATTAAAAATATCTACATGTAAATTTAATATGTAATACTTTTTTGTTGTTGCCCAATATTAAAGCCTTGGTTTAGATAAGGCATTATGAAGTACTTTATCACCAAGACTAAATTTAGTAAAATAAGTAAATTCTTTGAAGTCAAGTC
>JAYWGL010000061.1:0-4973 GCA_043778275.1 Minisyncoccota bacterium | reverse complement strand
ATCCTGTTAATGGGAAATTACAGTTAATAGTAGATCCTTGTACAACAGTATTGCTATTAGTACAACTCCCTGTTCCTACATTAGAGTTTTCTATTGTGTAAGAAGAGATTGTTGCTGGGACTGAAGTCTTACTACCAACTTTACTTGCTAGTTGAGGGGTTGCGGGGCCGCAAAGCTGAGCGAGCGAACCACCGACATTGCTATAATAAACATATCCATATGGCGTCTTACCCCGTTCTTCACAACCAGCATATGTACGAGAAAATCCTTGAGTGTATGGAGTTGAAGCATTGTAGGCTCTACAGATAGCCTGATTGTTTTCATTACCTGTGTATCTGTTGATATTAGTTGAGCCGAGGTTGGTTCTAGCTGAAGCATTTGCTATAAACATAGCACCGTATCCAAAAGGGCAAACCCGTCCAACAGCTCCACTTAGTCCGACTGAAGGGTAAGCAGTTGCATTCGATACCATAATATATCCAGCACAAAACTTATTCTGAATATCATTATCGTTGATTTGAGAGTTCAATACTTTATCAAAATCTGGACCATTAGGAAAAAATGGTGAAGGACCTCCTGGAAGTAGCCCAAAACCATCAGGACACTTTCCCGCTTTATATATATCGGGGCGATTAGTACAAATACCTTCGGTTAAAGAAGGTGGGAATACCATACTAATTTCACCTGGAGGCGTTGGACCGTTACATGAAAATAATCCACCTTGATTGATGCTACAGTTGCCAGCAGTGTCAGCTGGGGTATTATCGATACATTTAATGGTTTGACATTGATTCCCTTCTAAAACCTGACCAGCTGGACAAGTATAAACTGGAGCAGCTTGGGTGTTGAGGGATCCACCGAGAGATAAAGAACTGATAATTCCTAAGGTTAGGACAGAAGCAGTTAATATCATTTTAATTTGTTTAATAATTGGTTGAAGCATATTTTTTAATAAAGAATCTTTAGTATATAAGAATCCCAAGAAATAGATTTATGGGTTAATAGATTATATTGTTTTTTGTTGGTTATAGTCAAGACTAATTACTCTTTACGCGATATATATCTAGTAAGGTCATAAACTGAATTAACGCTGTTATTTACTCTATTACTCAAATAGATTTGCACAAAACAGAGTACATTTGAAGCACTTATTTTAAGCCCTGGTCAAAGTGAAGTCTGCTGCCTGGTTGAAGTAACAATCTTTGGTTGGATTATGCAAAATAAAATTGGGATCAGAGCAAGTAATGAGCCGATAATATGAAGCAAAATCAAGGGTACGATGACACGAATCTGATTAAAGTGAAGGCGGTCACTAAATTGATTAACCAGGGTTATCGCGAAATCAAAAACAGGGAGAGTTGCAAAATTAATTGGTAGTAAATAACCAAACGGAATAATTACTGCCAAAATAAGAGAGCCTAATAGGCGATAATGATGCTTAGCGATAGAGTACTGCCCTGCCACATAAATCACATTATATATCGCTACAAAAATAGCATAAATAATTATAAGAGGAATAGCCCAGTTATAGTTAGCTCGATTAAATAGTATCATTAACTGATTGCCAAAGAGTGAAAAAATTACACCAAAGCCAATACCAAACAGACTAACCAGAACGCAAGCTAACCCAAAAATTAACTTAGAATCTTTTTTGGCAGTATAGGCAACTAGCGTTCCAAGACAAGCTGTCGATCCGAAGAAAATAATCTGCCCAAAGTTAAAAAGAATTGCTAAAAGATCTTTGGATGCTGGACTAATTGAAGCTAATTGACTAATCACAGGACTGATATTAAGTACACTACTAAGTAAGAATAGGGCTGCCATAGTAAGTAACAAACTAACAAATTCAGATCTAGGGTTAAGCTTGAGATTAGAATTGCAAGTAGCTCGAGATAGAGAATTATGATGATAATAGTTCCCAACAAAAATATAAGTAATTAGCCATAGACTTCCTAGAGATATCATTAATCCTAGCGGCAACGCCCAAAGTCCGAAGCCGAGAGCTAAGAATCCAAAAGTGACTCCAAAACGAACTAAGGTACTAACTATTCCACTAATACTAAAAGGGATGACCTTCAATATACCCATCAGATAATTATGCTGGAGACTTACATATAGCCCAGCAACTTGATATATTAAGAGCGTTGTTAAGATTAACCAATTAGTATTAGCGGTATAAACACCCCATCCAAGACTTATCAAAAAGCTGGTAATCACCAAAGGGTTTAGAATAATGCGACCAATAAACGATTGATATTTTAGTAAATAAGATTGGGCATCGCTTTTGGAATTTGTTTTGTTACTAGACTGGTGTAGCGTAACTTGCCGCACTAGATTAGTTGTTAAAGTCGCTGATACTGTACTACTAATAGCTAAAAAAGAGGTTAGACTAGTCCAGATACTGTAGTCTCCAGATAAATAGCGACTGACTAATATAATTAGTGAATAATTAAGAAAGGCTGTAAATATATTACCGATAAAAACTACCCCCGAAGAAAATAAAAATTGTTTTGACTGATTCCCATCAATTTTATTAGTGGATGCTGTTGAAAAGTTGGGGTAATCAACATCGCTAAGTGTGTCATTAGTCATAGATTGACATCAGTGTCAATGATTATTGCCAAATGGTCAAACTTAGTACTTAAGAAGCTACTACAAAAAAATAAAAAACTCCCAAGATGGAGTTTCGGAGGGTTTTGCCACTTAATCAAAGGGTAAGTTACATTTCGCCGTTATTCTTTTTGATCTTGTTACGGAGGAAGGTTGGGATATCTAGATCTATATCGTCGTCTTGCATCTGGGATATTGAAGGCTTCATTGCATTATCAGACTTATTAGATCCTTCAAATAGGCGACTTGGACTTTGAATCCCTGGATTATTAGATGTAGCTGGCTTTGCTCGGTTCATCCTGTAACTATCATATTCACTAAAGACTTCTCTTTTATCGGCATTGTTCTTACCATCTTCTTCAGCTTTTTGTTGATTAAAGCCTGTTGCGATAACAGTAACTCGAACCTCATCCTGAATATTACCATCAGTTGAGAATCCGAAGATAATTTTAGCATCAGGATCAACAAGTCTTTGAATAGCTTCGGCAGCGTCATTAACATCGAATAGGGTAAGATTCTTACCTCCTTGTACATTAATAAGAACTCCAGTCGCCCCAGCAATCGATAGTTCAATCAGAGGAGATTCGATAGCTTGAAGAGCAGCTTGAATTGCAGTTCCTTCATTAGCACCGCTAGCTCGACCCATACCCATAAGAGCTGTTCCAGCATTACTCATAATCGCACGAACATCAGCAAAATCGACATTGATTTCTCCTGGAATATTAATTAAATCAGATATCCCTTGAACAGCTTGTCGTAGTACATCATCAGAGATCTTGAAGGCATCTTGGAACGAAGTTCGCTTATCTACGATTTGAAGTAGCTTTTCATTAGGGACTAAGATGACAGCATCAGCATTTTCTTTTAACTTAATTATACCATCTTCAGCTAATTGTCGTCGTCGACCTCCTTCGAAGTTAAATGGTTTTGTGACAACTCCAATAGTTAGAATACCAAGTCGCTTAGCAATTTCGGCAACAATTGGAGCAGCTCCAGTACCAGTACCTCCTCCCATACCTGCAGTAATGAATACCATGTCAGCTCCAGTAAGAGCACCTTCAATCTCCATTTCACTTTCAACGGCAGCTTGCGCTCCGACATCAGGAGCCATACCTGCACCTAATCCACGAGTCATAGATGCTCCGAGTTGGATAACTCCATCAGCATGGATAGACTTAAGAGCTTGTAAATCGGTATTCATTGCCCAAAAGTCGATACCTTCAACTCCGTATTCTATCATACGCTTAACGGCATTTCCACCAGCTCCGCCAACTCCAATTACTTTGATTTTGGCAGCAGGATAATACTTTGAGCTTGAGGATTGTCCAGAAGAAGTACTAGAAATTAGACTATTGAGATTAAGATTGTCGTTTCGATTAGAAAAATCAGATTTTGTATTTTTTGGAAGCATAGTGCTATTAAATCCTTAGATGAGTTACTTTTATTATATCTTAGGTGTTTTTTTGGTGGGTTGTCAAGTTGGAATATAAGTTTCTAACACTGATACTTATTTAGTATGCTGTATAATCCTAAAAACTTATGAAATTAACTTAATTGTAAATGGGTATTGATAGTCTTCCGTTATTGTATCAGCTGCTTTAATAGTTGCAATAATAGGAAGTACAAAAGCTAGGACAGAAAATACCAAAATCCCAGCCAAACCGATAAGAATGATTGATAAAATCCCAGAAACCAAAAAATAAATTGCTAAGCTAATCTGAAAATTAAGGGCGTTCTTAGCGTGCATCTTAACAAGTGGATTTGTTGTGATTACATAAATTATCAACGGACCGAAAAGCGAAGTTAAAAAACCAATTAAGTGAACAAAGGTAGCTAACATACGACCATCTTCAATCTGCGATTGACTAAAGCTATTTACATTAGGCTTGTTGTTTGTAGTGGTTGATTCAGTTTTTGGATTAGATTGCTCAGTCTCAATAATCTTGATTGGTGTTGAGTTGTCAAAGTTGTTAGACATAATAGCTTAATACTAAATATTTTGTTTGAGGTTGTCAATCGCCTAAAGGTTGAGTTGATACTAATTGAAAAATTTCAGCTATTTCAGCATCTAACTTCCTTCTCGTCAAAACGATAAAGTTTCTTCCTTAGTAATATTAACTACTTCAACATTACCTATTTTTCGCCCAGTAAATACACCGATCAAAGTGGTAGGATCGCAATTTAGTCGCTCTGATAGTTGTAAGACATGTTCAATCGCCTCTAAATCTTTTACTTCTGGTAAACCTTTACCGTAATACAGCCTTGTGTCAAGCTACCAATTCCTGATACACTAAATTCTCTTCTGTTTTCAGTTGGTTTCTTATCCTAAAATACTCTTTTCTAGTATTAGTTGGAATATCCAT
>JAYWGL010000060.1:0-5005 GCA_043778275.1 Minisyncoccota bacterium | reverse complement strand
AGAACTAAATGTTATTCTAAAACTAAAGAAATGCTTGATATTTCGTTAAAGCTAATGATTCATAGATTTAATAGTATCTATAGTTGTTAAGCAATGCCTTTGTATATATATTGATTACACGAGATATTCTACTATGTCAAGCCTTTATAGGCTGGTTACTTTGATCTCAATAAGGAACAAATCACTTTGAATTTTAGTGCTAAATTTCCATCCAAGCTCTTGGCAAATATCCAGGCAAATAGTTAACCCATGAATTTTTTGAGTGTTTTGAGATTTTTGATTGTTTATTTGATTACTAATTATCAACTGATTGTCTTTAATTTTAATTATTGTAGGTTTATCAGTATCACCATGTTTGAATGCATTATCTAGAACATTCCAAAATAATTCCTCTATTAAAATTTGCCTACTTGGTTCTGATAAATTCAAATTTAATCGATTAATCTCATCTTGATTATATTCTAACTGGGTTGATTTGTAGTTTTTTTTAAGTTGATTCCATACAGATAAAATAAGATCAAGATTGGTTTCGTGATTTGTACTCTTTTTTAGAGGGCTGATCTGATCATTGTCTTGACTCAGAAGTCTATCAGCTAATTGTTGAAGGCGCAATATCTCGTCTTTACTTTCAGTTAGAATTTGCTTTATAGGTTCAATTTTATTCAAACTCACCCCAAGACTAAATTCGCTAAAGAGTATTGCCAAAGGCGTACGTAATTCATGGCTAGCCCTAGCTACAAAATTCTCCCTTCTATTGATATTATCAGATAGAGGCTTAAGTAAATAATAAAGAGATAAGTAACTCAAAAAAACTATAACAATTAAGATTATTAGACTAGTTTGCAAAAATTCTTGCTCAATTTTTTGTCTAAGATCGCTTTGATTTTGACGTTCATAGTTCTGCAGATTAGGTTCTTCTGGTAACTTAAGGATACGAAGTTGATTCTTGCGTCTAATTAGAACATTGGAATTGTTTAGATTATTAGCCAAAGCTACTCCGTTAAAAAGCAGTATTGAACCAATGACAACTGTAATTAAACCTGTTATCAGGTATCGAAGTTTTTGGAATTCTGGATTAAGACTTGAGCCGGTAACCAAGTCCTCGATGCGTTGTAATAGGGTCATATGGAAGTTTTTTGCGAATTGATTTTATATGTCTCTCAATAACATTACTAAATGGATTAGTCTGTTGATCCCAGAGAGATCTAATTAAACTAGTTTTATTAATAATGCGATTGGGGTTATCGAAGAAATATTTGATTACCTTGTATTCGGTTTCAGTTAAGTCGATTACACGATCCTGAAAAGTTAAATAACCTTTAGCTCGATCTATGATTATAGGATAAACTTCCCCTAATATAATCACTTGACTAAGTTCTTGATTAGATGTAGTGGCTCTTCTAAGTAGAGACTTTATCCGAGCTAATAATTCCTCCCATTCGAAGAACTTGGCAATGTAGTCATCAGCTCCAGTTTCGAGTGCTAGAACTCGGTCTTTGACTTGATTTTTGGCGGTGAACATTATAACTGGGGTCAAGATTTTCTTCTTTCGCCAGTGATTAAGTATATCTAGTCCAGAAATCTCGGGGAGCATCCAGTCCAAGATGACCAGATCAACTCCCTCAAGATTACTTGCTTTGGCTATTAAGCCGTTACTAATTACAGAGGTTATCATACCAGCTTGATTCAGACCTTTTTGCAAAGTACTTGCTATTTTAGGTTCATCGTCAACAATTAAGATATGATAAGACATAAAGAGCTATCTTCTTTGCCCACCGTGATTACCGCGACCGCCTTCGCTTCCTTCTCTATTCATTTTCTCACTACCTCCCTTTCCCATCATTGGAAGGGTTCCGTCTTTTTTGTATTGGGCAACTTGCTCATTATATCGAGTTTCAAGCTCAGCGTCGGTTGGTTCTGGTCTTGGGAGTCTAACTGTTTTGTTAGCATCAGGTTTTTGACTTGTTTCAATTCTGGCGCGCATCGTATCTCTGAGATTCTTAGCTTCTTTTACAGTCGATTTGTAATCTTCTAATTTATCTCCTGCTTTGACGCTGTCGGTGATTTTGGTCTGGGTAGCTTGCATCTTGGCATAGTTATCACTCATCAAGTTAAGCTTATCTTGAGTTAGATTATCAAGCTTCTCTTGGGTATTTTTGGCATTGTTTGTTAATACGGCTTGCTTGTAAGCATTTAGATCTTTGGCGATAAGGGCTTTTTGGACTTCGGGATTTTGGTTTGGATTACCGATTATGCCGTGAGCACTTACTGAGATTACACCAGCCAGACTGATTAGACCTAGTCCGCCGATAATAGCAAAAGTTGTTGTGTATTTTGAAAGTTGGATTTTTGTCATAGTACAATTATAGATTGTTTTTTTGATTTGGAGTAGCCTTGTAATTTCCTAAGGTTACAGAAGAATTATAACATATTAAAATGACTTTAAAATGACTTTAAATAAATCTTAAGCTATTTAGTAAACAAAAAGCTATATAATTTTGGATTTTGGGCAATTTTGGCTTGCTTGTATTCGGTCTTGAATTTGATTGATTCTTGGTAATTGAGATCGAACCACCGAAGACATAGAAAGTCTAAGAATTGATCGTAGTCTTTGTTATGTAATTCCTCCATACTTAAGTTGTTAATTAATTGCCAAAATGAAGTATAACCAAAGGAGCTAGAAAGATGAATATTTGGTATAGATCCCTTCTCAAAAAACTTTTCCATTTTGCTCTGATCAAGGAGTTTATTAACTACAGTAGCTTCCATCTCCATTAATAGACTATATTTAATCTCTGGCATAATAGCGAAAACATCAATCAAACCTACTGGGTCAAAAATAAACAGACTAAACTCATCTCCCCCGTCAATACTTAGCTTATATTCTAAACCTGCCTCTTTGATTAATTTGGCGGTTTGGGAGTTTTTTAGCAGATCTACGAATTTGCCGATGGCTTTTGATGAGCTGTGAAAAGGTTTACCTATTAGATTAAGCTTACCAACCCCATTCATATCCATAAAAATTCGTACTGCGGTTTTGGATTTTGGGAGGGATTCACTAAGAGGGAGCTCAAAAAAGCTTTTTAGCCATTCTTTGATAACCAGATTACCGTAGTTGCGAGAGAAGGATTTGGCATATTCTGGCTTGGGTTCAATATATTTTTCTAGGATTAATTGACTTAATTCGGCAATTGAACGCGTAATGGCGGGCTCTGGGATTGATGTCCAACTTGTACCGAATATATCATGAATTTTTTTGTATAATTCCAGTCTGAGTTGATCTGTAAGACTGGTGTCATCCAGTGTAACTTGAGATATAATATCGAAGAGTACTTGGTCAAAATCATCGCTTTGGGTGATAGAATTTTTTATAGGTTTGAGATGCTTGCGAATCAGAGTCACTTTAGATAAGAACTGTTGATTAATATTGAGTTGGCTGATAATGGAATTCATATGTTGATTAGAGTTGGGTTATGAATAAGTTTGTATTATTAGTTAGTGACTTGTCAAATACAAGAGGTTCAAAAAATTGCCCTAGAATTGACCAAAAATTAATTAACCACTAAATATTTTTTATAAATTAAAAAACTTCTTTTTTACACTAATTTTTATGAAACTCTCTCGCAACTTTACCAGAACTACTAAGGATATCCCAAGTGATGAGGTATCCAAGAATGCTCAACTACTTATCCGAGCTGGCTTTATTCATAAGGCTATGGCTGGAGTTTATAGCTATCTTCCCCTTGGACTTCGAGTTATTAATAAAATTGAAAATATTGTCAGAAATCATCTCAATGAAATTGGAGGTCAAGAAGTCTTAATGAATTCTCTGCACCCAAAAGAATGGTGGCTCAAAACCGATCGCTGGGACGCGGACAAAGTTGATGTGCTTTTCCGTTTGCAATCCCAGACCAAATCTGAGTACGCTCTTGCCTGTAGTCACGAAGAGCAAGTAACTCCTATTGCTAAGGATTATATCAAGTCATTCAAAGACCTCCCAATCTACACACCCGCGGTAACGGAAGGAGAATTACTAGCTGAGGCAATCTACCCACTCTCGATTTATCAGGTGCAGACTAAGTTTCGAGATGAATTAAGGTCTAAGTCAGGTATTATGCGCGGGCGAGAGTTTCGGATGAAGGATATGTACGATTTTCATCAGAATCAAGAATCAGCCGATGGTTACTACGAATCAGTCAAAGCTAAATATCTAGAGATTTATAAAGAACTAGGCTTAAAAGCCTATGTCGTGCACGCCACTGGAGGAATGTTCACTGATAACGATAGTCATGAATTCCAAGTTCTATGCGAGGCTGGTGAGGATGTGATCTATTATGATGAGACAGGCTACGCAGTCAATGAGGAGATAAAAATCGCCAAAGAAAAAGAAGGCGACACAACTCTAGGTTCGCTAAAGAGCGGAAAATCTGCCGAAGTGGGTAATATCTTCAAGCTCGGAGACAAATATACCCAAGCCTTCGATCTCAAATATACCGATACAGACAACACCCAAAAATACCCAATAATGAACTGCCACGGTATCGGAACTTCGCGTTGTATGGGAGTAATCGCCGAAATCCACAGCGACCAAAAGGGACTCAAATGGCCTATAAGCGTAGCCCCATACCAGGTACATCTTATAACTCATCTTGGCAAAGACGAAGAAATTAATCGCCAAATCCTAGCCGAAGCCGAAGCGATTTATAGCGGTATTGGCAAGCAAGTCGGCGAAGTCAAAATCTTTTCTGGAGAAGTTCTTTGGGATGATCGCTTAGGTATAAGTCTAGGATCTAAGTTTGCCGATGCTGAATTAATTGGCTGCCCAACCCAGATTGTGATCACTGAGCGAACAATCAAGGCAGGTGTGCCCGAGATTAGATATCGTTAAATTAGGGTGAATTAAAAATTTGGCATTGCTTAAAACTTATAGAACCGTTTAAGTTTCTACATGTCAGAGAATACAACAATAAAATGTCCTAAATGTGGTAGTATAAATTATATGAAA
>JAYWGL010000059.1:0-5013 GCA_043778275.1 Minisyncoccota bacterium | reverse complement strand
AAGAAGTGAATTACCCAAGGCAACTGACAAAAGACTACAATCTTACCAGTTGTTGCACTTTGGAATATTTAGTGTTGCACTTTGGATTGGAATGGAAGTTCTTGAGGTTGCTTGGGCTTGACAATTTGCTATTGTTTTTTTAGATTACTCATATAAGCGGGATTGGTTTACTGGTAGAACGCAACCTTGCCAAGGTTGAGCAACGGGTTCGATTCCCGTATCCCGCTCCAAAAAAAATTGGGAGATTGCCTGCAATCACTTGTACCACTTAATTAATATGACTTTTATAACAAAACGACCGGGACGCTCTAAGAAGTACTCCGCTAACTACAACAAAATCCAAGATATCCTAACAGCTAAAAACACTTTGATACTACCAATCGAAGAGGCTATCAATATTTTTGGGACACTAGATAATCCAGGTTTTAAGGATGGATCCACTCTAGAAATTCATTTCAAACTTGGGATTAACCCAACAAAATCTGATCAATTTACTCGTGGATCAGTTGTTCTTCCCCACGGAACAGGTAAAACAGTTAAGATTGCCGCTTTCGTTAATCCAGAAAATGTCGAAGCTGTAAAAAAGCTAGGTATCTACAAAGTTGGTAGCGAAGACTTAATTGAAGAGTTAAAAACTAGTCAAAAAGTTGACTTTGATATCGCTGTCGCCCAGCCTGATATGATGAAAAAGCTACCTACAATCGCTCGATTACTTGGTACGGCTGGAGTAATGCCTAATCCAAAGACAGGAACAGTTGGAGATAACTTAGAAGAAATGATTAAGCTTATCAACGCTGGTAAAATTGATTTTAAGAATGATAAGAGTGCCAATATCCATTTCCGTATTGGTAAATTTAACAAAAATTTCACCACTGAGCAATTAATTGCCAATGCTCAAGCTGCCGTCGATGCAGTTGAAAAAGCTAAGCCATCAGCTGCCAAAAAATATATTGTCAGTATTCACCTTGCCACTTCAATGAGTCCAAGTATCAGAATCAGATAGTTTCTATATGAAACTTATAAAAAACCTACTCCTGCAAATCATCATTACATCTATTCTAGTCGTCGTTGGTTACGGGGTAGGTTTTTATGTGTCCCAGCGTGAGATCTTTAATTCAAAAGAAGTCAATCTCAACACCCGCACCAACAATGGCTATATCGATAACTCAATTTCGCAGATTCAATTTGCTGATATATATGGATTACTAGACGGAACCGCCAAGAAATATGGACTAGCCTTAATAAAACCCCAAGCCAACAAAGTAGAAATTCTCCTAAAATTCGATAATATCCCAAGCATAGTTAATATTAACAATGCAAATAAAAGTCTAGATACCGAATATCGTATGGACACAGTTAAAATCTGTTGTAACGGATTAAGCTACGCCTCAATTAATAGCAACGAAGTCAAAATTAGCTTCATTAATCAAAACAATATACTCTCTGGTAAATACAGTACAATTTTAGATACCAATCTTGACCAAGTAGATCGGTTGTTATTTTATGGGGCTACTGACAATAGCTACAAGATAGTCAAAGATGATGTTAAGGACTGGCCCTCTAACACCTTAAGTAAGCCAGCTCCATTTTTTTGGATTAATCTAAAGTAATTATCCTATATTTTTAATGCTTCCTTATTTTCGTGATTTTGCAATTCTAGAAAATTACCCAAAAATCCTGAGTGTCAATTTTAGTAAGTGGGATTGGAATTACCTGGAAATGCTTTTTTATACCCTGGATAAAACTTCTAGTCGTTGGTGGATTATTCTTTATTTTACCCTGTGGGCTGGGCTGGGTTTTTATCTAAATTTACGATACATACTCAAGCTAACCAAGCAAACTAATCTGTGGCTTGGAAGCTTATGGACGAGCTTGTATTTAGTTAATTTTTGGACGATTGAGAGAGTTTTAATGGGTCATGTTAACTTGCTTAAGGGGCATATTATGATACTTCCTATTTTGTATTACGGGCTGAATGGAAAGCATTGGTGGCTGAAATCACTATTATTTCTCTGGCTTGGGATGGTTAGCCCTCACTATCTTAGTTTTTTAGTTTTGGTTTATCTTTTTTATAGACCTAAGCAATTCGGGAGGCTGATGTTACTGTTAATTCCTTTTTTGATTTGGCAAACGGGGCGAATTATTTTGGATGGTGCAATTCTTGGGCAGATCAATAATTTACAAGATTCTGTTAATCGCTATAATGTGCTTAAAGCAATGTCCCCTGTAGTTTTTGACGGGCAAGAATTAGTACTTCGGGTTCTGGTCGGGGCAGGAAGTTGGAACACTTTGACTTTTAGTGAGCTGAATAGTGGATTAAATAATCTGGGAGCTAATTTTTGGTATTCTAATTTTTGGGCTAATTGCTTACTAGCACTTGGGATTCTTGGAGTTTTAGCTTCTGGCATAAAGTCAAAAAAGAACTGGATTTGGTCTGGGCTTGGAATTTTTGGGTTGATTGCGACTTTCGGTCAGAGCTTGGAAGCTGTCAAAGGCTGGAATTGGCTTATAGCCAGTTTACCTGGGATGGGCTTGTACCGCGAGAGTGGAAAGTTTTATTGGTTAGTTATTTTTAGTCTAACTATAATTGGTATTCAAAAAAAAGCTCTCTGGGTTCATGTCTTAGCAAGTCTTGTTCTTGGGTTAAATCTTTTAACAGGTTTTGGTGTTTTAAGCCAGCTTAATTTTATTAACTACCCCAAGTTCGATAGAACCATCAGTAATTATTGTAAAGTCAATCCAAATCTTAAGAAAGGAATTTTTTTGCCAGATAATATATATATCCAGACCGGTTTTAGCAATGGGATTTTTGGGGCTAATCATTATAGCCTAAGTTCTGATTGCCCATTTGTAACTCCGCAAAATTCCCAAGTTAGTAGTAATGTTGGAGTTGGTTACTTATTAGAAAGTCCTAATAGGCAGGCTTGGACACGAATAATAAAAGACCTGAATAATAATCCTGAGTCCTGTCAGTCAACATCCTGGTGGCTTGCGTTCTTAGACTGGACTAGAGAATACGATTTTTGGGCGTGGGATAAAAGTTATTATCAAGATATAGACTTATTAAGTACTTGTCTTATAAGCCACGGGCAGTACCCTGAGATAAAAGATGGGGATATGGAATTTTACCTTAATTTTTCGAGAATGGGATCGGCAAAACTATAGCTTACTCCATCTTGACCTGTAAAGCTAAGACTAACTGCTCGCAAAAAATACTGGGTTGAATCTATGCTAAGCCAAGTCTCTAGATCAGAATTTGAGATAGTTTTTATATTATGAAGGGGGACAAAGCTGCGATAAAGCCCATCAGGTGTATCATCTTCTAATGGAGATGTTTCAATAACTTTGGCAACTTTTTTGTATTCGTTTTGGTGTATCGTCTTGCGTTTTATAATCTCAAAGGTAGAGCCACGAGCTGGATTAAAAGCTGGTAATTCTTCTTGATTATAGACAGGGTCAGATAATAGAGAGTAACCGACACTCTCAGCTTGTAGGCGGATTTGATGCATTCTACCAGTGAAGATTTTGACTTTGACTAGGGTTGTGTTATTTTCTGCGTTAAAAGCAATTGGCGAAAATAGAGATTTACTATATCGCGCCTTCGGGTCATATTTTAGAGCTTCTGGACTGTGCCAGAAGAATTTTTGCCGAAGAAGGTTAGCTTTATCTCGGGCTTGATAATTACCAATTTCAATGCTATTTTCTAGGCTGTCAGTTAGAATTGCTAGATATTCTTTGGTTACTTTTTTGGAGCGAAATTGATTTTGTAGATATTCTTTAGACTCAAGACTTTTGGCTATTATCATATAACCACTTGTATTTTTATCCAGGCGATGGACAGAAAAAAGCTCGTGACCCAGTTGATTAGATAGATAGCTTAGAACATTATCAAGAAGATGCCCAGCTCCAGGTTCGCTTACGGCATTAATAGGCTTATCCACTACCAAAAAATCTGCATTCTCAAAAATAATTTTTATATTCTCTAGATCTCCCTTTGGGCGCTGCGGCCAATGACTAATACTGGCGACATCATTATCGAATACCCAATGCATATGATTTTTGATATTGATTTCGTTAATATCTACTCCATATTCGGTAATATTTCGCTTGACTTCTGGGCTGGTATATTCTAGCTTTTGGGTCTTGACTTGGTCGCTAGCTACTTTGTGTAGGCGGGTTTTGTTAGACATAACCATCTTCAATTAGGGCTATTGACTTTTTGACTAGGTCGATTAGGGACATCTTACCCCAGGCATCTTCTTGCTTGAGGGCTGAAATAGTTTCGACAATCTTTGCACGAGGGTAACCAATTTGACTCATTTTTTCGGTAAATTCGCTTGCGGTGTAGCTAAAAATTTTTTCACTCTGGTGAGGGGTGTCCAGGGACTGTCCTTGATTGGCGTTAATTGGGGCTGTGCTATTTTTTGAGAGATTCATACATTCGTCGCCAATCTCCATAATTGCCCGAATGAGCTTAGAATTCATACTAGGAATCCGTTTCAACAGACTATCGTCATTGGTCGCAATTGCCCGTTGAAGTTGTCCGATACCTAATTCGTGAACGACGCGAGTTGCCATCTCGACAGCCAGACCTCTACTTGCCATCTGTTTCATAAGTAACCACTCATCAAAGGTGTCAAAAGCGTAAAGTTTTTGATTAGGTCCAATTACACTAGGGTCAAAAATAACATAAAATTCGGCATTGTCATTAATATAATAGCGGTGGGAAGGGTTAATATAGATTAAATAGCCTAGTCCGCTTGCGATACGGATGACGACTTGATGCTCTAGGACGTGAAGGATTTTGCCAGTTAGGTATATCATAAAATAATGTGAGTCTATCTTGTATTCAAAGAGTGAACTAGTTGTATTTATCTGTCAAAGCCAGGAGAGCTCACAAACTTAAATCTTTAGTAACTAGCCCCAATTACGATATTCTAACTTGATTAAAAACAAACAACAAAATAGGGATATTACCCTATGACAAAACAGAACAATATCCCTAATATAGGA
>JAYWGL010000058.1:0-5077 GCA_043778275.1 Minisyncoccota bacterium | reverse complement strand
TACTAGACCTAGAAAGAGGTTGGGTTACCTGACACCTACAGAAGTCTTTGAAGATGGGGAAGAGCTAGGTGTTGCACTTTGAGTTTGAATTCAAGGAATCTACCCACAACAAAAAACTGTCTTTTTAGGGACAGTTAAGTGTTTTTGTAGAGATATGTAATCGATCAAAGAAAACTTTTTTTAGGAGTTATAATTAATCTGTTGGAATTATACTTCGGTCAATTGCTAAAGAAAAAATAAATTTTCTTAAAACCAAAAGTAAAAAATATAATAACTAAATTAACCTTTACTAACATAGTATAATTTAAGTTTTTGTTTTGTGCAAGAGTTTTTTTGAGAGATGCTTTTTTGTTGACAATTATGGGCTAATCTTCAACTCTTATGATAATCTCAAACTCAATATGAAAGACAAGTTAAAAGAAAAATTATCCGAAATACCTAATGATTTTTTGCTGGAAATCCTAGATAACCTATGTGAAAAAAACCGACACCTAGAAAAAGAAATTGAATTTATTCTGAATCCTACCAAAATTAAATACGCCCAAAGTTATTACAATCGCTTAGTCAAAATAGCCATTGATACTAATTCTTGGTCGCACTTCCCTAACAAGGGAATCATAGGACTGAGAACCTGCGTCCAAAAAATGCAGCTACTTCAAAGTGTTGGCAACAACCAAGAAGCCAGGAAGCTGGCATTAGCTATTGCAGGGGTGATTGACAGATGCAATCGTAACTATAACTATAATAACCAGGATCAATTAGATGAAATTGGTGATTCAGTTGATATTTACTAGAGTGGTTAGTCTTTTGTAACTATAGTGATCATATTGGCAGTGTAAATAGAATTAAACTTACTACCCGTAATAGATAAAATATATAACATTGTAAAAGGTCTAAAAACAAACCTAAACATCATATTTGCAATCCACTGCTTGAAGTTAGTAACAGCAAGATAAGATTCGTAGAATTTATATTTTGTAAATCTAGAGGCGGTCAATATCTGAGTCATACTCATTGAAGTATAAGACCTTATATGAGTAATATCACTGAATAAATAAGCTTGAATAAATGAGATGCCATTAGGAACTTGTATAATTAGCCGCCCACCTGTATTAAGTCGGGTTTTGATTAATTCTAATAATTCAATAGCATAGTCATTTTCTAAATGCTCCAAAACATCAAACATACAGATACACTCGAAGCTTTCTTGACTTTTCTTCAAGTACTCAATAGCATCCAAAACTTCAACATTGGCTAATTGACCTTGGTTTTTGGCGTAGTCAATCTGCTCTTTACTTAGATCGAATCCATACAAGCTAGTGTACCCCAACTGCTTAAAAGCCGATAAAGTCCCGCCCCAACCGCAGCCGATGTCTAGAATTTTGGATTCTTTGGTCAAATTTAATCTATTGAGAATATTCTCTTCTAGAAATTGTACTTTTTCTTTAACTTTTGCTGCGTAATTATCAGTAGAAATATCTGTTGAAGTAGTAGAATAACTATCAATTAGAGCGGTATTTTTTTTGGTCATATCTCTCTATATTTATAAGTAGTTAGCTTATTGTCAATCTAAAGCTGCTCAATACTATCACCAATAGATCTGCTCAATATCCTATCAATAGCCGAGATATTGCCATCCATATTAATGTCTAGCAGACTCATAACATTAGTTCGATCTGGGGAGAGTCTAAGGGCGATTCTATCCAGGGAGTTAATACGTCCGTTGCCGTCAGTGTTTCCCATCTTTAATCCATAGACACCTGGCTTTAGCATAGCTTGATTACCCCCCTTTACATTTTGGTTAGTAGTAAAGTCAAGTGTGGTCGTCTGCCCTGCCACTATGTCGATATCTGTATTAGTTGTTATGGCAAGATGGTTCCTATGTTTGATAGTAATTTTGTATTTGCCGGGTTGTAAAGTTCGAGTATTATTAGTAGAGCCTGGGATCAATGGATCCATAATAATATTTCCATCTGATAATAGCAATCCACCTGCATCTACCAATGATAGGCTCAAATTTTGAGTATTCTGAACTATAATTTTTACCCAGTCTACGGCGTTAGTGGTAGTTATTGGATTAGGACTAACTAACGCATTCTCATCATAGGGATCATCATTACTAATTAAGTTTTTATTCTTTAAATCAGTTCTCATTATATTTGTTGATGTATTATAAGCCCCTTGTAGATTGACTTTTAATTTTAGATTTCCGTTTGCTGAAGTAGAACTAACTGAACTTGCCACACTAGATTGAACCGAAGAATTGACAGTAGAACTTGATGAACTACTTGTAACTGGACAGAGGTTTGGAGTTAGATTAAAGACTGTTGGTAATGTGTTTGAGGTTCCCTGGGCATTAACTATTGTGAGCCCGCCTAGGTCTTTGGTTTCGTTAGGAGCTATTGAAGATCCTGGGATTGTTACTTTGACTGTTCTGCCATTTTGATTGTAGCTATTGTTCCAACCTGATTGGATAGTTTGAGCACCTGGCAAATCAAAGGTTAATTCCCAATTAGTGAGAGTTGGAGCAACTCCATTTCTGAGTGAAAGTTCTAGATTATACCAATTATCCCCTCCCATCTGACGATTAGTTGTAACTTGAAAGCAACCAGGCGCAATTGGTGGATTACTTGAGCTAGAAGATGAGACCACCGAAGAAGTTGAAAGTGAGCTAGAAGAAGTAGGAACAGTCCCGAAGTCCTTAAACGCCTGAATAGCTTGAGTATACATTGGCTTTGGAGCGTAATTGGCATCGAATAAAAGACCATTCTCACTACCTAACCAAGAATACTTGTCAGTAACCCCCCAAAAAGTAATCCCTTTGCACCCAGTTACTAAGCAGGCTTTAACCGCATTGTAAGTTCGAGTAGCTTTGGTATTTTGATCTCCTCCACGCATATCAACCTCAGTCAATTCAACTTGAACGCCAGTAGCTTTGAACTGATTGATTACATCAACAAAGGACTGATAATTAGGCTCGTTCCCAACTTCAAAGTGGCTTTGAATCCCAACTCCGTCAATTGGTACTCCAGCTTGCTTGAGCTGATTAATTATCCCAATTACACCATTTGCTTTGGCTCCTGTCATCTCTATATTATAATCGTTAAGAACTAATTTAGCACTTGGTGAGGCATCTCTAGCTGCCTGGAAGGCAATGTTAAACATCTCATTTCCAAGCTTATTGTACCAAAAGTTATTGGTTCTAAGAGCTCCAGACCCACCATCTTGCACCATTTCATTTACAACATCCCAAGCATAAAACATTCCAGGGTATTTATCTGTGTAGTGCTTAATATAATCATAGACACCTTGACGTAGAAGATCTCGATATTGTTGAGTAGTAAAATTAGAATTGGTTAGCCAGCCTGGTTCTGTTTGATACCAGATAGTTGTATGTCCTCGCATTTGGATACCTTTGCTCTTGGCAAGATCGGCTAATTTATCCCCTTCTGTAAAATTGTAATTGCTAATACCGCTCCACCATTGATCTGGTTTCATAGCATATTCACTAGTAAACGAATCGAACTCTGAAGTGGCTGTATTAACATAATTAATTTCATTGAGGTATTCATTTTTTATCGCCGCCCCTAGCTTTATACCTTTGGCTTTAGCATAATTAAGAAGTTTCTCCGTGTTAAGTGGAATTGAACTTGTTGAATTATTTAGACTACTAACCGTGGAAGAAACTGGTGAGGAAGAACTAGCCATTGCTCCACCTTGGCAGTTTGGGGCATCGATCAATCTCTTGAGGTTGGTATATTTGGCTGTGCTAACTGTTGTCCAATCATCATTAAGAATTCCACCCGTATCTCCTGAATTAGGATTCCAGGACCAAAAGAAGAATGAACACATACCTTTGGCAATCTGATAATCTACAACTTTGTTTTGCCAAGCTACATCTCGACTATCTCCAGCTCCATATTTTCCACCAAATTCTCCTAGTGCTACACTATTACCCGTTGCTAACACATTACCAAAATGGTCATCCCAAATAGCTGGCATATTAGCAAAAGTTGGATCATTAAAATAAGGTTGACCGTAAACATCTGGACCGTAAACATGAGGCACAAAGGCTAGTTTATTACTTGGAATTGCAGTAGTAGAAATAGGATCGCACAGCTGCCCCTTAATATTACCTCCCCACCAAGCGTTGAAACTAGAATTACAATTTCCTCCTGCATTTGTCGTACTGACTCCTTCGGTATATATCACGATGTTTGGGTTAACGGCTAAAATGGCTTGCCCAGCACGCTCGGTTGCTCCTTTCCACTGATTCCAAGTTACAGCTCCATGTGGCTCATTCTTAATATCTAGTCCAATAAAATTGGGATTACTAGCATAGCGAGTTGCAAGGCTCTTGAGATCATTAATCCACTGAGTCTCAGAATATCCGCCTGTGTACCAGTATTCACTAATAGAATTACAATCTGGTCTATGATGATCAAGAAGGATATACATACCCTTGGCAGCAATTTTTTGCATCATTAGATCTAAGGCTTGTTGAGAATTTAGCCCATTAAGATCTGGATTAGCCGAAAAATCCACCCCCCCGATATTTTTATTAGTCAGTACACCAGGGCAAACAGGAAGGCGGATTGTATTAAATCCAAGACTTTTCATCTGATCTAACTGGGTATTGGCACTTCGATTAGTCCATAAACCGTGAAAAACCGCATTATCAGTTTCGAACCCGAACCAATTCACTCCTTTAAAAACAACTTCTTGACCGTCTTTGAAGAATTTTTTGTTACTGGTTGTGTAATTAGGAGTTCCAGCTGCTTGTGATTTTATCGAGTTAGCTCCAATTAGCATACTTACACTTATTACGCCGCCAAGTGCTAATACTGCAAGTGTAAGAATTGTAAAAGTTTTTTTGAATAAATTTTTTGTTTGCTCGAGTCGTAGTGAGTTAGCTAGTTTTAGAAACATATTAACATTGTTATTTAAGATAACAAAAAACTACAAACTTTTTGGAACCTTGTCAACCTCAAGAACTTCCATTCCAATCCAAAGTGCAACACTAAATATTCCAAAGTGCAACAACTGGTAAGATTGTAGTCTTTTGTCAGTTGCCTTG